>NZ_BAAALT010000003.1:0-269670 GCF_039528515.1 Luedemannella flava | reverse complement strand
GTCAGGTGGCGCAGGCGCTGCGCGTCCGGGCCGGCGCCGAGCGGGTCGGCCAGCGCCTCGTCGCGCACCTCGGTCAGGTCGCGGCCGAGCCGGCTCAGCCGCACGGCGACCGGGTGGTCCTCCGGGACCGCCAGGGCGTTGGCGTCGACCACGGCGGCCGCGACCGCCGCCGCCACGTCGGCCAGGCCGGTGGCGGTGGCGGACACCGCCGCGGCCACGGTCGTCAGCGTCGCCAGCACGTCGCGGCAGGCCAGTTCGAGCCGGTCGGACAGCGCGGTGACGGTGACCTTGCCGCCGTCCTCCTCGACCCACGCCTCGCGCAGCAGCCGGGTCAGCTCGCCCAGCTCCGTCCGGTCGGGGCGGGGGTGGGCGGCCCGCAGGGCGGCCACCTGGTCGATGGCGTCGCGCAGCGCCGCGAACGACGGCCACAGGGCGTCGACGCGGGGCGCGGTGTCCCGCCACAGCTCCTGGGTCCTGCCCTGGACGGCCGTGTCGCGCAGGTACACGTGGCCGGGGTGGGTGTCCACCGAGTACAGGACCGTGGCGATGCGGGCGTGGCCCGCCTCCAGGGCCGCCAGCGCGGCGTCGACCTGGTCGCGCGTCATCGGGTCGGGCACGGGTCAGTCCCGGTACCGTGCTGGTGGCGGCTCCGGCGTGGGCCCGAGCGGGGTGAGCCACCGGGCGTAGATCTTCTTCCAGGTGCCGTCGGCGCGCATGGTCTCCAGGACCTGGTTGACGAACCGGACGAAGTCCGGCGCGTCCTTGTTGATGCCGATGCCGGCCGGCTCGTCGGTCAGCGGGGTGCCGACGATCTCGGTGCTCGGGTCCTGCGCGTTGAGGCCGGCGAGCAGCACGTCGATCGTGGAGACCGCGTCGACCTGGCCCTGCTGGAGCAGGACGAGGCAGTCCAGGGTGCTGTCGGTCGAGACCGGGATCGGCTTGGACGGCTGGGCCGCGATGACCCG
This sequence comes from Luedemannella flava, assembly GCF_039528515.1. Lineage (NCBI taxonomy): Bacteria > Bacillati > Actinomycetota > Actinomycetes > Micromonosporales > Micromonosporaceae > Luedemannella > Luedemannella flava. Next base: position 268,705 of record NZ_BAAALT010000003.1, on the reverse strand, counting down.
GATGCTCGTGCTGCCCCGGGTGGCGCACACCTTGCGCCCGCCGAGGTCCTCGAAGCTCCTGATGCCGGAGCCCCGGTTGACCAGGAGCCGCTGGTGCGAACTCAGGTACTCCGTGGAGAAGGACACCTGCTGCCACCGCTCGCAGTTCATCGTCATGGTGCGCACGACCATGTCGACCTTCTTGTCGACCAGCACGGGGATGCGGTCGGCCGTGGTGATGGCCCGAAACTGGATCTTGTCGGGATCGCCGAACAGCGCCCGGGCGACCTCCCTCGCGATCTCGATCTCGAAGCCGGTCAGCTCGCCGGTCCGCGGGTCCCGGAACCCGAACAGGTACGCGTTCTGGTCGATGCCCACGATGAGGCGGCCCCGCTCGACGATGCGCGCCATCGTGGAACCGGCCGGCATCGCGCCCGGCGCCGGCCTCGCGCCGGTCGGCCGCAGGCTCGCCCGGGCGTCGCAGGTCGGGGCCGCCGCGACGCTCGGGATGACCGCCGGGTCCGCCACGTTGACCGGCCGGGGCAGCGACCCGGACGCGGCCGGCGCGGCGGGCGGGCCGTCGTCGGGCGCCCCGCAGGCCGCGAGCAGCGCCACGGCCAGGCCGGTCACGGCCACGCGTCGGATCCGTCCCGTCGTCATCGGTACTCTCCGATCCGTCGCTGCAGGCCCACGACCGCAGCCGCCACCAGCAGCAGGGTGAGCACGATGATCGCGATGTCGGCGCCCCGCAGGGCGCCGTCCGCGTCGTCCGCCGCGGCGTCGAACCGGTCGTTGGCGGCCGCGAGCCCCCGGGTCAGCGCGTCGTCGACGTGACCGAACGTGGCCGGCAGGCCCTGCGCGCCCGGGTCGGTGGCGCGCTTCACCGCGTCCAGGTACTGACCGCCGTCGTCGAGCCCCCGCACCTCCTTGTGCAGGGCGACCCATCGCCGGGCCTGGTCGATGGCCTCCTGGATGAGCTGGCGGTCGCGGTCGTCCGAGGCGCCGGCGAGCGCCTGGCCGAGCAGGCCCGAGGCGCCGTCCGCGCCGGCCAGCCGCTCGACCGTCGCCACGAAGTCCTTCTCGAACGCGGCGCCGTCGCCGCGCGCCACCAGCGTGAGCGCCTCGTCGGCGCGGGCCTGCAGCGCGGCGACCCGGGCCTCGGCGAGCACGTGCACCTGCGTCGAGCCCCGCTCTCGCCCGTCGTCGAGGTGCCCGCCCGCGCCGGTCAGCGCGATCGTCGACCAGCCCAGCGAGGTCAGGGCCGCGACGGTCGCGACGGCGAGCCCGACGTTGATCACGCGGTTGGTCCGGCGCGCGAGCAGGACCTGCGCCGCCGCGAGCGCCGCCAGCGCCAACAGGCACAGGGCCAGCACCAGCCAGGGGAAGGTGGCGCCGTCGCGCTGCGCCTGCGCCAGCCGGTCGGCCTCGATCTGGAACAGGTCGTGGGCGGCCGGCAGCAGCGTCTGTCGCATGAGGCCGGACGCCTCGCGCAGGTACGCCCCGCCGAGCGGGGTGCCCAACCTGTTGTACGACCGGGCGGTCTCCACGAGTCCGGTGTAGACGGGCAGCTCGCGGGCCAGCACGTCGAGCTTGGCGGCGCCGCGGTCGTCGGCGTCGCGCAGCGCGACGGCCAGCGAGGCGGTGGCCTGCGCGATGCTGTCCAGGTAGCGCTGGCGCAGCGCGGCCGGCTCGACGCCGTTGGCGAGGAACGCGTTCGCCGCGGTGGCGTCCGCCTCGGACAGCGACCGGTAGATGTCCTGCGCGCGCACGCTCAGCGGGCCGCTGAAGGTGCCGACGTCGCGCACCAGCGCCGCACGCTGCCGCACGGCCAGCACCCCGGCCACGCCCGCGACCAGCCCGATCACCACGAGCCCGACGGTCACCGCCGCCAACAGGCCCGGTGTCGTGGTCATGCGCCACCTGAGCTGCGTCAACACGGTACGGATCGACACCACCGCTCCCCGTAGTCCCCCAAGATACGAGCGAGGGTAACGCAGGGCGTCAATGCCACTACACCTATGTGGACGGTGCCGACATCTCCTACACCGCGACGCGCCGCCCCGGCGGGGGCAGCTTCCTCGCCCAGTCGTGCCAGTAGGCGGCGTATGGGGTCGTCTGCCGCAGCACCGCATCGGGCGCCACGACGGCGGGCCAGAACATCAGCAGGTACCGGTCAGGCGCCGGGCCGTCGTGGTCGTCGCGCGGCTCCCGGGCCATCCCGAACCCGGTCGCGCAGTAGCGCGCGCGATAGTCCGTCGACGGGTCCAGGTCCAGGTCCCAGCCCTGCTCGCCCGCCCACTGGACCAGGCTGACCGACGCACCGGGCACGAACGTCGTCTCGACGACCTCCTCCCACCCGTCGCCCGCCGCGGGCGGCGCGCTGTCGTGGGCCTCGATCGTGAAGCGCAGCGTGCCGGTGTGCGTGCCGGTCATGAGGAACAGGGCGCCGGGCTCGACGCCGCCGCACAGCCCGTTGGACTGGCCCTGAAAGGCCGCGGTCATGTCCGGCAGTTCGTCGTCGATCACGTAGATCTGGCCGTAGTGCACCCAGACGTCGCCGTCGAACAGGACCCGCATGGGGTCGGTTCTACCCCGGACCGCACTCCAGCGGCGACCCCGGACCCTCTGACCAGGAAAAAGACGATTCGTGGCGTTCCCATTTGTTATAGATTGCGAGCAGAGCGCCGATCGGCGCGGGCGAGTCGCTTAGGGGTTGGGATGGCTGACGTCGACAGCATGGGCCCGATCGATTACCTGGTGATCGAGTTTCCCGGCAGTCGCATGACGGGCGAGGGACTGCCGCTGCTCGTGGACCTGGTGGACCGCGGCATCATCCGCGTACTGGACCTGCTTTTCATCAGGAAGAACCTCGACGGCTCGGTCGAGGGCGTGGCCATCGCGGACTTCGACCAGGACGGCACGCTGGACCTCGCGGTGTTCGAGGGCGCGTCGTCGGGCCTGCTGCAGAAGGAGGACCTGGACGAGGCGGGCACGGCACTCGAACCCGGCAACTCGGCCGCCGTCCTCGTCTACGAGAACCTGTGGGCGGCGCCGCTCGCGATGGCGCTGCGGCGCGGCGGCGCCCAGCTCGTCGCGGGCGGGCGCATTCAGGTGCAGGCGCTGCTCGCCGCACTCGATGCCGCGGAAGCGGCCTGATCAGGGGAGGGCGTCATGCCGGGTCTCATCCGGGGAGTCGCGCGGACCGCGGTGATCGCGGGGACCGCGACGGCCGTGTCGAACCGCGTCTCGCGCCGCCAGGCCGGCCGCTGGGCCGACCAGGAGCAGGCGGCCGCGTACGAGCAACAACAGGCCGCGTACCAACAGCAACAGGCGTACCAGCAGCAACAGGCGGCGTACCAGCAGCAGCAGGCAGCTCAACAGCAGGCAGCCCAGCAGCAGGTGGCCGATGACATGGACGCCACCATCGCACAACTGCGGCACCTCGCCGATCTGCGGGCGCAGGGGGTGCTCACCGACGCCGAGTTCCAGGCCCAGAAGGCCCGGATCCTCGGCTGACAGCGCAATGTCGACGGCGAGGAGGCCGTAATGGACTGGAACTTCGGCGACGTACTGCTGGCGATGCTCGCCTTCTTCTTCTGGTTCCTCTTCATCTGGATGTTCATCGCGGTCTTCGCCGACCTGTTCCGGCGCGACGACGTGTCCGGCTGGGGCAAGGCCGGCTGGGTCGTCCTGGTGGTGCTGTTGCCGTTCATCGGCATCCTGATCTACATGATCGCCCGGCCGAAGATGACCGAGCAGGACAAGCGGATGCTCACGGAGCTGCAGGAGCAGCAGCGTCGCATGGCCGGCTACTCGGCCGCCGACGAGATCGACAAGCTGGCGACGCTCCGCGACGCCGGTAAGATCACCCCTGAGGAGTTCGACCGCCTCAAGGCCCGCGCGATGGCCTGACCGCCGGTCTTCCCCGGATCGTGGCACCAGCCACGATCCGGGGAAGACCGGCGGCTAGCCCACCCGTTGCGCCTCCGTCATGCCGATCCGTTCGTGCGCGCGGCGCAGGGCGGCCGGCGACCACCAGTTGTAACGGGCCAGCAGGGTCATCGTCGCCGGCACCAGGAGCATCCGCACCACCGTGGCGTCCAGCGCGATGGCCAGCACCAGCCCCAGGCCGATCGCCTTGATGGGCGCGAACCCGCCGAGGATGAAGCCGGCGAAGACGACCACGAGCAGCAGCGCCGCCGACGTGATGATGGTGCCCGTGCGGGCCAGGCCGTCGGCGACCGCCGCGCGCGGGTCATCGCCGGCCAGGTGCCGCTCCCGGATGCGGGACAGCAGGAACACCTCGTAGTCCACCGACAGTCCGAACGCGATCGCGGCCACCAGCACCGGCACGGTCAGGTGGGTGTAGCCCAGCTCCACCCCGCCGAGCAGCCCCGCCAGATGGCCCTGCTGGAACACCCAGACCACCGCGCCCAGCGCCGCGCCGATGCTGATCACATTCGTGAGTACGGCCTTGACCGGCAGCAGCACCGACCCCGTGAACAGGAACAGCAGCACGACCGTCGCGAGCACCACGACCGCGACCGCCCACGGCAGCCGGTCGGCCAGCATCGCCCGGTAGTCGGCCAGCATGGCCGCGTCGCCGGCGAGATCCGTGTCGAACGGCGCCGGCAGCGCCCGCACCGCCGCCACCAGGTCCCGCGCCGCCGGCTCGTACTGCCGCGCGAGCGGCCGGATCCGGATCACCGACAGGCCGGCGGTCACCGGCTCGATCTCCGCGCCCGCGACCGAGGGCAGGGCCGCGGCCCGCGCCCGCAGGTCGGCCAGCGCCGGGTCGTCGGCGTCCGCGCCGCCCACGAGGGTCAGCGCGTCCGGCGCCACCTGCTCCGGGAAGTGCTCGGCCAGCCCGTCCCACAGCTGCCGCGTCTGGGTACTCTCCGGCAGCATCCGGGGGTTGCCGGTGGACAGCGTCAGGTCCAGCGCGGGCAGGGCCAGGACGAGCAGCGCCGCCGCCGTGGTCAGCAGCGTCAGCACCGGCCGCCGCTGCACGCCCCGGGCCACGGCCGCGAACACCGATCCCCGCGTACGCGTGCGCGGCGGTCGGATCCGGTGTCCCACCAGGACGAGCAGCGCGGGCAGCAGGGTCAGCGCGGCGAGCATGTCCACCGCGACGACGGCCGCGCCGGCGAGCCCCAGCGAGCGCAGGAACGGGTCGGGAAAGACGAGCAGCCCGGACAGCGCCACCGCCACGGTCAGGCCGGAGAACAGCACGGTGCGGCCGGCGCTCGCGCCGGTGCGCGTCACGGCCGTGCGCACGTCGGGCGCGGTGGCCCGCTCCTCGCGGAACCGGCTGACGGTCAGCAGCGCGTAGTCGACGCCCAGCCCGACCGCCAGCATCGTGGTCACCTGGATCGCGTAGATCGACACGTCGGAGACGAGGCTGAACGCGTACAGGATGCCGAACGTCCCGCCGACCCCGACGAACGCGATGACCAGCGGCAAGCCGGCGGCGAGCAGCCCGCCGAAGATGACCAGCAACAGGACGAGCAGCACCGGCGTGCTGAACACCTCGGCCCGGGTCACGTCCGCCTGCGACTGCGTGACGAACTCGTCCCCGGTGAGCGGCCCGCCGGACACGGCGACCGACGGCGCGTCGATCGCCCGCAGCCGGTCGGCGGCGGCCCGCGCGGCGGCGCCCTCGTCGTCGCCGTCGGCCAGGGTCACCGACACCAGCAGCGCGTGCCCGCCGGCCGACGGGACCGGGTCGGACACGGCCGCGATGCCCGGCAACGCGCGCACCGCCGCGACGGCGGAGGTGACGCTGGCGAGCAGCGCCGGGTCCGTGGCGGGCCGGCCGCTGACGAGCGCGGTGAGCCGCTCCGGTTCGGGCGCGGCGTCGGCGAGCCGCTGGTCCGCGCGTTGGGACTCGCTGCCCGGCACGGTGCCGACGTCGGCGACCATTCGCGGGAAGACGCCGATGCCGACCCCGAAGCCGGCGACGAGGATGGCGGTCCAGGCGAGAATGACGACCACGGGCCGCCGTACGGCGAACCCGGTGAGCACACGGGACATAACAGCGCTCCACAGTGGATTGGGCAGCGGCGACCCGGTCGGGCCGCCGTGCCCCGATGCTGCCGCCGACGCGGGGTGCGGCGGATCGCCGGGAGGAGCGGAACAGCGCCTCGCTCTCAGGAGGGAGCCGGCCCGCCGGTCTCCCCCGGCACGACGAGCCCCGACTCGTACGCCGCCACGACCGCCTGCACCCGGTCGCGCAGGCCGAGCTTGGCCAGGACGCTGCTCACGTGGGTCTTCACGGTGTGCTCGGTGACGAACATGGCCGCGGCGATCTCGGCGTTGGACAGCCCGCGCGCGACCTGGCGCAGCGTCTCGGTCTCCCGGGCGGTGAGCCCGGCCAACGGCGTCGGCTCGGGCGCCACCCGGCCCCGCGACACCACGTCCGCGATGAGCCGCCGGGTCACCGACGGCGCCAGCAGCGCGTCGCCGCCGGCCACCACCCGGACCGCGGCGACCAGCTCGTCGCGGCGCATGTCCTTGAGCAGGAAGCCGCTCGCGCCCGCGGTCAGCGCGTCGTACACGTACTCGTCAAGATCGAATGTAGTGAGGACGAGCACGCGCGCGGACGTCCGGGCACAGATCGCCGAGGTCGCGGCGATGCCGTCCATCACCGGCATGCGCACGTCCATGAGCACGACGTCGGGGGCGAGCGCGAGCGTCTGGCGCACCGCCTCCGCCCCGTCGGCGGCCTCGCCGACGACCTCGATGTCCGGCTGCGCCTCCAGGATCATGCTGAAGCCGCCCCGGACGAGGGCCTGGTCGTCGGCGATGAGTACGCGCAGCACGCGGACACTCTTACGGAAGCGGCAGCCGCGCCGCCACCCGGTACCCGACCCCGCCGGATCCCCGACCGGCGGTGAGCTCACCGCCCGCCGCGCTCACCCGCTCCCGCATCCCCGCGAGCCCGTGCCCGCCCGCCGCGCCCACCGGCCCCCGGCCGTCGTCGATCACCTCGACGGACAGCTCGCCGCCCGCCCAGCTCAGCAGCACCTCGACCCGGCGTGCCCGCGCGTGGCGCACCGCGTTTGTCAGCGACTCCTGCACCACCCGGTAGACCGTCACCGCGAGATCGGCCGGCACCGCCCGCGCCTCGCCGCGTTCGTCGAGGCGCACGTCGAGCCCGGCGAGCCGGGTCGTCTCCACCAACGCCGGCAGCTCATCGAGCCCCGGTTGGGGCGCGCGGCGCTCGTCGTCGGCCCGCAGCACCCCGAGCGTGCGGCGCAGCTGCGCCAACGCGTCGCGGGCCGTCGCCGCGATCGTGTCGAACACCACCTCCGCCCGGTCCGGGTCGCTGCGCACCACCACCGGCCCCGCCTCGGCCTGCACGATGACCAGGCTCATCGAGTGCGCCAGGATGTCGTGCACCTCGCGGGCGACCCGCTCGCGCTCGCGCGCCCCCGCCGCGGCCTCGGACTCCGCCAGGCGGCGCGCGCGTTCCTCCAGCATCGCGATCCGGTCACCCCGCGCGCGGGTCGCCGTCCCCATCGAGTACGCCACGGCGAACAGCACCCCGATCACCGTGATCGCCAGGGGCGGGTCACCCGGCCCGAGGATCGACACGGTCACCCCGACGACCGTCCCGGCGGCCAGGATCAGCCGGTGCACCGGCGGGCTGAGCGCGGCGAACGTGTACGTCGCCACGAGCTGCCCGGCCGGCAGCGTGGCCAGCGCCCCGAGAAAGCTCAGCCAGGTCGTGCCGACGGCGACCGCGCAGGTGACGACGAACGGGGCGCGTCGGCGCCACACCAGCGGCACCGACGCCACCGCGTAGAGCGCCACGATGCCCGGGTTGATGTGCTTGTCCAGGACCGAACCGAGCACCCCGACGACGAAGCACCCCGCCGCGATGGCGGCGTCGACGGCGAGCGGGAAGGGGCGGCGCGTGAGCATGGCCCAGTATCGGGTCGCTCCGGCGCCGCCGGCCTCCCTCTCAGGAGCGATCTCACACGGCGAGGACCGACGCCGCGGCCGTGCGTTCGGCGCGCGACTTGATGCCGAGGAGCATCTTGCGTTCCATGACCAGGCTGCCCGGCTCCATGACGACGCGCCAGGCCAGGTGGCCCACCCGGGAGCCACGGGGCATGATGATCACATTGCGGCTGATCAGCCGGGTCGTCGCGCCCTCGGGATGGAGGGCGAACAGCCACAGCCAGTGGCCGTCCACGGACCGGAAGCCCAGCACCTCGTTGCGGCGCAGCACGGCCACCCGCATCGCCGGCCCCTTGGGTCCCAGCGGCAGCTCGTCGCCGACCATCAACGCCTGGAGTTCGGGCTGGATCTCGTCAGCACTGTGCATGTCCAGGCCGAACAGATTCTCGATCCAGTCGTAGCTGTACGCCCCGCCGCGCCCGCTGCCCATCTGGACCAGCCACGGCCAGATGTGCCCGGGGGCGGCGTCGATGCTCACGGCGCGCGTGGTGACCAGGTCGACCTCGTCCATCGCCTCCTCGCCGGGAATCCGGCGGGCGACCTCCTCGGCGGTGGCGCCCCAGTGCAACCACCGGCGCCGCAGGCCGCGCGGGTACATGGCGGCGACCAGCGCGCCGGCCACGAGAGCCACGCCCGCGACGCCCAGGACGCCCAGGCTCCTTCGCTTCATGACCGGACCTCCTTTGTCCGTTTCCCCCCAGCCTGCGCCGTCCAGCCCCGATAGGCAGGGGCCGACGGTCCCGAACGGGCGGGGCCTTCGGCGTGGACACCGCCGCGTGGGCACCGGCATGATGCGACCGATCGGGGGTGCCCGCCATGACGGAGGACTTCGCGGACGCGCTGGCGTCGTACGAGGCGGCGGACCCGGACGGGCGCCCGCTCGCGCGGGTCATGCGGCCGGTCGTGTGGTGCCGGCCGGGCGACCGCGTCCGCGACGTGGCGGCCCGTATCGGCGACGCCGGCGGCTCGTGCGCCGTCCTGCGGGCCGACGACGGCCTCGGCATCGTGACCGACCACGACTTCCGGCGCGCGCTGGCCGCCGGCCCGCTGGACGGGGACGCGCCCGTGTCCGGCCTGGCCACCGTGCCCGCGCTGACCGTCGCCGACGAGGCGTCCCGGGCGACGGGCCTGCTGCGGATGGTCGAGCACGGGGTGCACCACCTCGTGGTCACCGACCCGGACGGGCGGGTCGTCGGGGTGGTGCGGGCCGTCGACCTGGCCCAGGCCGACGTGCGCGACCCCCTGGTCGTACGGTCGGCGGTCGACGCCGCCGACTCGCTGGACGCGCTCGCCTCGGCGTACTCGGGGCTGCCCGGGATGCTGGTCGACCTGCGGGCGCGCGGCATGCCGGCGCGGCACGTCGGCGCTGTGCGGGCGGCCGTCATGGAGGCCGCGGTGCGCCGGATCCTGGCCCTGCGCGCCGACGCCGCGCCGGCCGGCGTGCGGACGTCGTGGATCGTGCTCGGGTCGCTCGCCCGCCGCGAACCGCTCCCCCGCTCCGATGTGGACACCGCCCTGCTATGGGCCGACCCGCCCGACGGGGCGGACGACCCGGCGGACGGCCTGCGCGCGTACGCCGGACTGATCCTGGAGGACCTGCGCCGGTGCGGGCTGTCGCCGTGCCCGAACGGCGCGAACGCCGACAACCCGCTGTTCAGCCGTTCGCAGGCGGCGTGGGCGGCGGCCGCGCGGGGCTGGCTGCGCGACCCGACCCACGTCGGCGCGCTGCTGCTGTCGGCGATGGTGGCCGACAGCCGGCCGGTCACGAACGTCGAGCTGGGCGGGCATCTCACCGACACGATCCGGTCGCACACGCGCACGGCGCAGTTCCTGCAGGCGCTGCTGGTCGAGGCGCTGCGATGGCGGCCGCCCGCCGGCTTCGTGCGCGACTTCGTGGTGCACCACACGGGCGAGCACCGGGGGCAGCTCGACCTCAAGGCGGGCGGGCTCACGCCGGTGGTGAGCATCGCGCGGTGGATCGCCATCGCCACCAGCGACACCCGCGGCGGCACCGCGCGGCGGCTGGCGCGCGGCGCGGACGCGGGCCTGCTCACCCGCGACGAGCTGGACACCCTCGTGGGCGGCTTCGACCACGTCTACACCCTGCTGCACGACCACGAGGCGCGGGCCGAGGCGGCGGACACCTACCTCGACCCGCGCCACCTCGACCGGCTCGCCCGCCGGCACCTGCGCGAGACGTTCCGGGCGATCACCGTGGTGCAGGAGCGTGCGGCCCGGGAGTGGCTGCGCCGGCTGACCGGGTGACCGCTTCGCCGTCGCCGCGCGCGATGAGCACCGGGGCCTCGGCGTGGTGCAGCAGGCTGAGCCCGACCGAGCCGAGGAGCAGGCTGGCGACGCCGCCGTGGCCACGGGTGCCGACGACCACGACCTGCGCGGCCGCCGCCGCGTCCGCGAGCACCTGCGCCGGGTGGCCCACCGCGGCCATCACCTCGGCGGGCACGTCGGGGTACTTCTCCCGCCACGGGTCGACCTGCTCGCCCACCAGCCGGTACTCCTCGGCGCGGCGGTAGTCGAACGACGCGACCGCCGGGCCGGAGCCCGGGCCGCCGAGAGCGTACGCCCGCACGGCCACGAGCGGGACGCGCCGGGTGGCGGCCACGTCGAAGGCCAAACCCAGCGCCGCCTCGGAGCCGGGCGAGGCGTCGACGCCCACCACGACCGGGCGGCCGGCCGCCTCGTCGCGACCGCGCACCACGACGACCGGGCCGGCGGCGTGCGTGGCGACCTGCTGGCTCACCGAGCCCAGCAGCAGGCTGGTGAAGCCGCCGCGGCCACGGTTGCCGACCACGGTCAGCGTGTCGGGCTGCGCGACCGCGGCCAGCTTCGCCGCCGGCGAGCCCAGCACGGTCATCCCGCGCACCTGCACGTCGGGCGCGGCCTCGCGCGCCTCGGCCACGGCCAGCCGCACGACCTCCTCGGCCGCCTCCCGCATGGCCTCAGCGAACGCGGCGCCCGCCTGGGCGATCGCGCCCGGCACGCGCCAGTCGTAGGCGTGCACCACCTGCAGCTCGATGCCGCGCAGCGCGGCCTCGCGGGCCGCCCACCGCAGCGCGGCGCGGCCGTGTTCGGAACCGTCGACGCCGACCACGACGTTGGCGTAGCTCATGGCGTTCCTCCTTGTTCCTGTTGTCTTGGTTCAGCGTGCGCCGCGCGCGGGTCGGTCGGTCAGGGCCTCAATGACGGTCCGCCAAGGACATTCGGCCCGCTCGTTCGCGGCCGACCGACCCGCGCGGTCACCGGACCAGCACCTCGTGCAGCGGCCGGCGGGGCGACGGCGCGCACGGCGGGCCGTACCCGAGCCGGACGATGGCCTGCGGGAACCGGGGATCGCCCGGCCCGCACACGAACCGGCGCAGCGCCGGGATCTCCAGCGGCTGCGTGAACGGTGTCGTGGCCAGCCCGCGCACCGTGGCGGTGAGCAGGACCCGCTGCAGAGCCTGTCCCGCACGCAACCACGCCGCGGGATCGTCCGCGTCCGTGGTCAGCACCGCGATGCTCGACGCCCGCTCGAAGGGCTCCACCGCGCGCCGGCGGCCGGGGGTCGCCAGGCCGAAGTCGCGCACGGGCATGCCCTCCGCCTGCGCGTACGGGCCGTGCGCCTCCGGCGGCACGCCGTCGGCGCGCCCGTACTCCCAGCGCGTCCACCACGCGAGCTCGGCCAGGTAGCGCGGGTCGCCGCGCCACCGTTGCTCGGCGAACCGGACCACGTCCAGCACGTCCTCGCGGGTGACGGCGTCGCAGATGGTCAGTTCGGCGCCCTCGGCCCGGGCCGCTTCGACCACCTCGTCCAGGACCCACGGCTCGACCGGCACCTCAGCGAACGGCCGCCGGTTGCTGTGCCGGCGCGGAATGGCCCGGGCGAGCGCGGCCGCGGTGTCCGAGACCGGCACCGGACGGCCCGGCGTCACGTGCGCTACCCGGACCGCGGGCGGGCCGTCGGGCAGCGGCCGCAGCACCGGCGTGCGACCGAGCGACAGCATCGCCACGCGCAGGTTGAACACGGCGGCGCCGACGCTGATGAGCCGCTCACGGCCGTACTCGTCGATGATTTTGACAGCGCGGGCGCGGTCGACGAGCACGTCGACGCCGGCGGCCCCGACACGGAACCGCCACGGTTGGCTGTTGAAGATCGAGGGCGCGGCGATGGCCGCCTCGAGGCATTGGCGCATCAGTGGACCGGGGCCGCCGTCCTGCGTGACGGTCCACCCGGGCACCGCTGGCCGGGTCTGCGTGATCACCCCACCACCATGCGCCGTGCGGGGTGCGGGGCGACAGGGTCGATACGCCGGAGGACACCGGGCCGTTGGACCTTCCCGGTCGTCGCACCCGGCGGTAACGTCCGGGGCGACCCCTCGGGAGGCGGTATGGCGGGCACCACCACCGGCACGGGCATCCTGGTGCGGTTCATGCTGCGCCGCGAGCGCCGCGGCCTGCCCTGGTGGCTCATCGGCATCGGCTTCCTGGTCGGCTACCAGTCCGCGGGCAGCCAGAGTCTCTACGACACCCCCGAGAAGCTCGACCGGCTGCGCCAGACGCTCGGCACGAACCCGGCGATGCTCGCCATGAGTGGCCCGAAGGACCTGCTCGCCACGATCGGCGGCGAGGTGGTCTTCGAGATCTTCTCGTACGCGGCGGTGGTGGTCGCCCTGATGAGCATGTTCATGATCGGCCGGCATACCCGCACCGACGAGGAGTCCGGCCGCGCCGAGCTGGTCCGCTCCTCGCGCGTCGGCCGCGACGCCACCTTGGTCGCCGCGCTGCTCCTGGCCGGCCTCGCCAACGCGGCCGTCGCCGTCGTGGTGTTCGCCGCGACCGCGCTGACCGGCCTGCCGGTCGGCGGCAGCGCGCTGTTCGCGCTCGCCGTGGCCGGCGTCGGCGCCACGTTCGCGGGGTTCGCCGCCGTCGCCGCCCAAATCTTCGAGAACCCCCGCGCGGTGTACTCGGCGGTGGGCGCCCTGCTCGGGCTGGCCTACGTCCTGCGGGCGGCCGGCGACGCGGGCAGCGGCACCCTGTCGTGGCTGTCGCCGATCGGCTGGGGCCAGCAGACCCTGCCGTACGTGGCGGACCGGTGGTGGCCGCTGCTGCTGCCCGCGCTCGTCACGGCCGGTCTGGTCGCGCTCGCGCTGACGCTGATGGAGCGGCGCGACTTCGGCGCGGGGTTCGTCCGCACCCGCCCGGGTCCGGCGACCGCGCCGGGGTCGTTGGGCTCCCCACTGGGGCTGGCCTGGCGACTGCACCGCGCGTCGCTCGTCGGTTGGACGACCGGCCTGTTCATCCTCGGCGCCGCGTACGGCTCGTTCGCCAACTCGATCGAGCAGTTCATCGCCGACAACCCGGACGTGGCCACCTACTTCCCCGGCGGCACGGACAGCATCGTCGACGCCTACCTGTCGCTGAGTGTCGTGTTCGCCGCCCTGCTCGCCACGGCGTACGCCGTGAGCGGCACCCTGCGGGCGCGCGGCGAGGAGACGGCCGGCCGCGCCGAGCCGGTCCTGGCCACGCACACGAGCCGCTGGTCGTGGCTGGCCAGCCACGTCGCGATCGCGATGGTCGGCGGCGTCGTCGGGCTCGCGGCCGCCGGGCTCGGCGAGGGTCTCGCGTACGCGGCGGCCGTCGACGACGCCGGCCAGATCCCGCGGGTCATGGGGATCGCGCTGATCTACGTGCCCGCCGTCTGGGCGGTCCTGGCGGTGGCGGTCGCCGGGTTCGGCTGGGCGCCGCGCGCCGCGGCCGCCGTCGGCTGGGCGGCGCTCGGCTTCTGCGCCTTCATCATGATCTTCGCGGACCTCGTGGACCTGCCGGGGTGGGTGCGCGGCGTCTCGCCGTTCACCCACACCCCGCAGTACCCGCTGGAAGCCTTCGCGGCGCCGCCGTTGCTCGGAATCCTCGCCGCGGCGACGCTCGTCGGCGCGGCCGGCTTCTACGGCTTCCGCCGCCGCGACGTGGGCTGAGCCGCGCGCGGTCGCGCCGCATCGCTGATCACGAATTGACAAAGTCTATCGACCCTACTTAGTCTCCGCGGCGGACCGACTCGGTGACGCTTTCCCATGTCCTCGTCACCTTGAGCCAATCCCTTCCACCGCAAGGAGCACCATGAGCTTGCAGGACATGCTTCGCAACAATCGCCGACTGCGGTCCGGACTCATCGCGGGCGCGGCTGCCACGCTGGTCGCGGGCCTCGGCATCGTCGCGGCCGCGAACGCCTCCGCGGCGGCGGGCTGCAAGGTGACCTACTCGGCGCCGAGCCAATGGCCCGGCGGGTTCACCGCCAACGTGAACGTGACCAACCTCGGCGACGCGATCAACGGCTGGACGCTGGTCTGGAACTTCCCGTCCGGGCAGACCGTGACGCAGGCGTGGAACGCGGCCGTCACACAGTCGGGCGCCCAGGTCACCGCCAGGAACGTCAGCTACAACGGGTCGATCGCCACCAACGCCACCGTCTCGTTCGGCTTCAACGGGTCGTGGGCCGGCTCGAACACCACGCCGACGTCGTTCGTACTCAATGGAACGACCTGCACCGGCAGCGTGAGCGCGACGACCGCGGCCCCGACCACGACAAGCGCCGCGCCCACCAGCCGCACCCCCACGAGCGCCGCGCCCACCACGCGGACGCCCAGCTCGCCCCCGCCGGCGGGCAACGCCATGGCGGCCGTGGCCGCGATGCAGCCCGGCTGGAACCTCGGCAACTCGCTCGACGCGACCGGCTCGGACGAGACGTCGTGGGGCAACCCGACGATCACGGCCGCGCTGCTCGACAACGTGCGGGCGCAGGGCTTCAACAGCATCCGCATTCCGGTGACGTGGGGCCACCACCTGGGTGGGGCGCCGAACTACACGATCGAGTCGGCCTACCTCAACCGGGTCAAGGAGGTCGTCAACTGGGCGCTCGCCGACGGCTTCTACGTGATGCTCAACATCCACCACGACTCGTGGGAGTGGATGTCGAACATGCCGTCGGACAGCACGGTGATCACGAAGTACAACGCGATCTGGACACAGCTCGCGGCCGCCTTCCGTGACTCGTCGTCGAAGCTCGTCTTCGAGAGCGTCAACGAGCCGCAGTTCGCCGGCAACGACAACACGCAGGGCAACACGCTGCTCAACCAGCTCAACACGTCGTTCCGCACGATCGTGCGCAACTCGGGCGGCAACAACGCCAGCCGCCTGCTGGTGCTGCCGACCCTGCACACCTCGGCCGACCAGGTCCACCTCGACGCGCTGGCCGGCACGTTCACCGCGATGAACGACCCGAACCTCATCGCGACCGTGCACTACTACGGGTACTGGCCGTTCAGCGTGAACATCGCCGGCACCACGACGTTCGACGCCACCACGCAGGCGGACCTCACGGGCGCCTTCGACCGGGTGTACAACACGTTCGTCGCGAAGAACATCCCGGTGATCATCGGTGAGTACGGCCTGCTCGGCTTCGACCGCAACACCGGCACCATCGAGCAGGGCGAGAAGCTGAAGTTCTTCGAGTACTTCGGCTACTACGCCAGGCAGCGCAAACTCACCACGATGCTCTGGGACAACGGACAGCACTTCGGGCGTACCAGCTTCGTGTGGAGCGACCCGGAGCTGATCGGCCAGATCAAGTCGAGCTGGACGACCCGTTCGGGCAGCACCTCCTCCGACCAGGTCTACGTGTCGAGGACCAACGCGATCACGGCCAAGACGCTGACCCTGAACCTGAACGGTTTGTCGTTCCTGGGGCTACGTCAGGGCTCGACCGACCTGGTCAACGGCACCGACTACACGGTCTCGGGCAGCACGCTCACCCTGACCCAGTCGGCGGTCACCCGCCTCGTCGGCTCGCGCGCGTACGGGATCAACGCCACCCTCTCGGCCCGCTTCTCGGCCGGCGTCCCGTGGCGCATCGACATCAGGACGTACGACCCGCCCATCCTGTCGGCGGCCACCGGGACGACGGGCTCCTTCGCGATCCCGACCCAGTTCCGCGGTGACCAGCTCGCCACCATGGAGGCGGTCTACGTATCCGGGGGCAACGCCGGCCCGCAGAACTGGACGTCGTTCAAGGAGTTCGACTACACGTTCACGCCCAACAACTCGGCGAGCACCATCACTCTCAAACCGGAGTTCTTCGCCGAGGTCAACGACGGCTCCAAGGTGCAGCTCACGTTCCACTTCTGGAGCGGCACCAAGCTGACGTACTTCGTCACGAAGTCCGGCTCGACGGTGACCGGCTCGCTGACCTAACCGCCGCGCGTGGGGTTGTGGCGAATACGGACCGCATAGCGACCCGTATTCGCCACAGCCGCGGTTTCTAACATGGGCGGATGGGCTCTCACGTATCCCGGACGCGGCGGCAGTGGGACGGGCATGTGTCGGCGTGGTTCGACCAGTTCGCGCACGCCCGGTGGGCGGCCTTCGAGCCGTACTGGGGCATGTGGCGTATCCCGCAGTCGCAGCTGGCCGTCCTGCCCGCCGACGTGGCCGGCCAGGCGGCCGTGGAGCTCGGCTGCGGCAGCGGGTACGTGTCGGCGTGGTTGGCCGGCCGCGGTGCCCGGCCGATCGGGGTCGACGTGTCCGCCCGGCAACTGGCCACCGCACACCGGCTGCAGGACGAGTTCGGCGTGCGGTTCCCCCTGCTGCTGGCCGACGCCGAGCGGGTGCCGCTCGCGGACGGGAGCGCCGACCTGGTGATCAGTGAGTACGGCGCGTCCGTCTGGTGCGACCCGTACCGGTGGCTCCCCGAGGCGGCCCGGCTCCTGCGTCCCGGCGGCCGGCTGGTGTTCATGGCCCAGTCCACGCTGGCCCGCATGTGCGTGCCCGAACAGGGGCCGGCGACCGATCGCCTGCTGCGCGACCTGTTCGGACTGCACCGGATCGTCCGGCGCGGCACGTCCGGCGAGGAGTACCACCTGTTCACGCTGCCACACGGCGAGTGGATCCGGCTCATGGGCGACTGCGGCCTGGTGGTCGAGAACCTCATCGAGGTACAGGTCCCGCCGGACGCGACGAACGACGACTTTCCCGAGCTCCCCGACGAGTGGGTCCGACGCTGGCCAGCCGAGGAGGTCTGGTTCGCCCGCCGTCCACCCGTCACCCGTCCCTGATCACGAAGCGAACACCATTGCCGGAACGCACGACGTCCACGCGGGACAACGCCCGCCGCAGTGCGGCCCCACGCTGGTGGTAGGGCGTGTGGGGGGTGCCCAGTGAGGGCCGCCGCAGGTGCGCGCGCTCCCACACCTCCACCTCGGCCGCCAGCGCGTCGACGCCCTGCCCGCACACCGCGCACCGGTAGCGGCGATCCATTCCCCGGCTGACCGACCACATCACCTCGTCGCAGCAGCGCAGCAGCCCGCTGAGGTAGTACTGATCGCTCGCGGGCGTGCCGGGTTCCATGCGGACCACGCGTTACACCCTCGGGTGACCTGCGACCGGTTGTCTGCCCGCGCATACGTCGCACCGCAACGTGACGCCGTGCACGGGACACCAGCGACTCGACCGCTTGAAGGTCAACATTCCCGCAAGCCAGCCGATCAACCCGACGCACACATAGCCCACAACATTGAACACGGACATCTGGAACCTCCGTCTAGGCGTGTATCGCCAGCGTCGATTCCGCTACGGTCGGTAGCAATCCAGCGGTGTTCCGGTTATGTTCCGACTCCCCCGAGATCCAAAATCATCGCGTCGTAGGTCGGCCCGTCTCGGAACGGCTGAAGCTCGCCGATTCTTTGCCATCCCCATGCCCGATACGCTAAGACAGCCGCGACGTTGTCGGGCAGAACAAGAAGGGTCATTCGGCGCTCTGGGCGGGATCGCTTAAGGGCATTGTGCAGCTCACGGGCGACTCCCCGCCGACGGAAGTCCCGCCGAACCATGATGTAGTTCAACGCAAAGGTACGCGTGCCGTCCTCCGCGATCAGCTCCTGATCCAGATCGGCCAACAAGCCGTGCCACCAACGGGAGTCTGCGGGCAACGGATAGCCAAGCGCATAGCCGACCAGATCGTCGCCCGCGTCGTATGCCATGACCAGACCGAAACCGGGCCGCTGGGCATAGGCTTCGAGGCGCTCCCAGAAACGCCCCTCCGCGAAAAACTGATTCTCAATCTTGTCGGCGTATGCGTCCCGGTAGACCTCGATCAACTCATCCCGATGGGCGTACAACCCTTGCGCATCAAGCTGTCGGATCTGGATTGCAGTCACGAGCCCTCGTATCAGTTGATGTCCGCGTGGCGACCCATAAAGAGATCAACTCCCGGAACGCCCGAGAACATGCCAAGCCGCCGGGCAACGGTTGACAGCTCAGCCCGGATCACGTGACTCGCAACGGCGCTGCTCAGGTCGTCGAGTGCTTTGCCTGCCGAGATCGCCGCACCCTCGACCTCGCCAAGGTCGAGGCGCGCCTTGGCAAGCCGCACCCGGTAGAGCGCGCGGTTACGCGCGAAGCTGTCGCCGTACTTCGCGATCGCCTGCAGGAGGAGTCTTTCCGCACGTCGCGGGTCGCCGAGCAGCAGCGCGACTGTTCCTTCGATGCCGTCCAGTTCCGCGTGGTCCACGAAGGAGTACCAATCGGCGGCCTCCTCCTTCACGGCCTCGAGACTCGCCCGCGCCTTAGTGATGGCTTTGTGGGACGCGGTGCGCTCGCCGGCCAATGCATACGCGGTGGCCTGCCGAATTCGCGGCACTACCGCTGTCCTTCCACCAGCGATGCCCTCCGCTGCGTCGGCGTATCTGAGCGACTGACGTGGCATTCCCAGAAACGTGCTCAGAAATGCCAAATTGACGAGCGCGTGCACCTGGGAACTCGCGTCGGCCGACTGGCGGGCAAGCGTGAGCGCCTCGTTGTAATGGGAGCGCGCGGCATCGTGCGCGCCGCTGTCGAACGCCAGCCAGCCGGCGCACATGTGGGCGCGGCTCGTCGCGGTGAGCAACTGGTAGGCGACCCGGTCAGAGTACGAGGAGTGCTCCAGCAGGTAGTAGCCGTTGTGCGCGATCCGGGCGGCCGCCGCCCATAGGTTCTCGCCGCCGTGTTGATGGCCGAGCCTACGGATCTGCATGACGGCGTGATCAAGTCGCTCAGCGTCTTTCGCACCAACCCGACCGGCACGATGAGATGAGTCACCGACCGGGCCGAGGCTGGCGAGGGCCGCTGCCAGCGGCATGGTCACGACAGTTCGCCGGCGCATGTCATCCGACGTTACGCCTTGACTACCGTCATCGACGGGATCCTGCACCATCGCTGTTGCGAATCGCTTCCGTACTGCGGGGCCGGCCGACGCCAGCGCACCGTCCAGCAGTCGCTGTGTGGACGGCCGCAGCCGCGCCATGCCGGCGTCAGCTTCCCAAGCGGACACGGACGAGGCCGACACGTTCAGCAAGTTCGCAAAGTCGCGCACGGACATCAGATGAGCCTCACGCAACGCCCGCGTGTGTATGCCTGTCCATTGTTGTGGTGACGTCACGTCGCGCCTCCGTCCTACCTACCAGGCCGACTCGGTAGCTCTCGGCACACGGCAGCCTAGCGAAAAGTGACGCTCAGCCACGGTCACACACCGTTCGGATGAGCACGCGTGCCGATCAACTGGTCGTGTCCACGATCGTCCTGTGACGCCCGGCCCCAACCTCTCGCCGTGGCAACGGGCGTTGTTGGATGCGTTCAGCCCTCCGTTGTGGCGATTTCGGACCAGATGGCGACCCTTGTTCGCCACAGCCGGAGTCAGAGGCAGGTGGGCCGGAGGTCCCGGGGCGTGTACGTGATCCGCACGTGGTAGGTCCCGTCGGCAGTGCCGAGCACCTGAAGGAGCCACGTGCAGTTGGTCCCGTCCGGCTTCGAGGCGGCGTAGACATGGCTGCCCGGGCCGTAGGCCTGCCAGCCGCTGGAACGGGCGAGGTCTGCGTAGAAACGCGAGACGTCGTCGGCGCCACCGGCTCCGGTCATCTCGCGGTCGAGCATTCCCAGGTTGGGCGGCTCCGAACTCTCCCAACCGCAGCTGACGGTCTCGGTCGCCGGCGCGAGCGCAGCGCCGGGTGGCGCCTGGACCATCACCGGCTCCTGCCGCAGTGCGGCGACCATCTCCTGGTCCGGGTGGCAGTTACGGCCCGAGCGATCCCCCGCGATGGCCTCGCCCAAACGGCCACAGCCGCCAACCCACAACCCCAGCGCGGCCAACGCGACAGCGCGGCTGACAACACCAACCCGACCCACGCACACCCCAAATTCGATCTTCCCGGGGAGAGCGTAGGTTCGCGGTCCCGGATGCGCGACCCCGGTCAACGGCCGTCCCTGATCACAAAGTCTACGATCGGTCTGTGATGTCCGGCCTCGATCTCCTTTCGCCGGCGCAGCGGGCGTTGTTGGAACAGTGGCTGCCGGATGCGACACCCGTGCGCGACCACAGCTGGGGTCTGGTCGCGACCACCGTCCTCGAGGTGACGCACTCCGGGGACCGCTTCATCGTCAAGGCCGGCGGCGACACCGACCGGCACATCGAACGCGAACTGCACGCCCATCTCACGTGGCTGGAGCCGTGGACCGGCCTGGGGCGCGCGCCGGCCCTGGTGCACGGCGACGTGGCGGCGAAACTCCTGGTGACCCGGTACCTACCCGGCGAGTTGGTGCTCAACACCGGCCACGTTGATGCCCCGGCCACCTACCGGCAGGCCGGTGAGCTGCTGGCGGCGTTCCACGCCCAGGCCGCCAGCACCGACGACGGGTACGAGCAGCGCGAGAACGACAAGTCGCTGGCCCTGCTCGACGAGCCCCACCGGATCGCCGACGCGGTCGTGACGCGGCTACGCGCCGAGATCCTCGCCTGGCCGACGCCGGCGGTGACGCTCGTGCCCACGCACGGGGACTGGCAGCCGCGCAACTGGCTCGTCCACGACGACGTGGTGAGCGTCATCGACTTCGGCCGGGTCGCGCTGCGGCCCGCGTTGACGGACCTCGGCCGGCTGGCCGTCCAGGAGTTCCGGGGCCGCCCCGACCTCGAGGCGGCGTTCCTCGACGGGTACGGCTGCGATCCGCGCGAGGCCGGGGCGTGGCGACGCCACCGCGTCCGCGATGCCATCGGCACCACGACCTGGGCCTACCGGGTCGGCGACGGGACCTTCGAGGCCCAGGGCCACCGCATGATCGCCGAGGCGCTCGCGACGGACTGACCGGTCGGCACACCGTCAGGCGCGTTGCGCCGACCGTCCGGTCGGACGAGCCACGCAGACGGTCAATGTGCCGCATCAGCGCGTGTCTCTACTGTGGATCCACGCGCGTTCGACGTCGCTGAGGGGATTCCATTGATCAACGAGGACGAGGTCCGGAAGACCTTCGAGAAGCTCAGCGAGGTCGAAAAGCTCGAACTCCGCGAAGCGGTCGCCAAGGACGCCGGGGACCTCGCCGGGACCCTGACCAAGTTGGGCTTCGAGCTGACCCATCACCCGGGCCACGATGACGTCGCCGGCGGCGTCGGCACGGGTGCGCAGCTCACGACCCTGATCATCAGCATGGTCCGCGAGCACCAGGCGAAAGCCAAGGCGAACAAGGCCGAGCAACCACAGAAGGCGGCCAAGCGGCTTTTCAGGCTTCGGCGGAAGGCCCGCACCAGGTTTCTCTGGGTCGGCGGCCTCCTGATCCTCGCCGGCTGGTACCTCCCCGCGTACGTGGCGATCTATCACCCGCCGGACCTCAGCAAGTCGGGACTCGTCGCCAAGCAGGGCTACGTGACCATCAACGGTCACCGGTTCGACTACTTCTTCCAGGCGTTCAACGAGTTCTACATCGGTTCCTACAACGGGCCGTACCTGCTCGACCATCCCACGGTCCACGCCGTGGCCGGCGCCTCGAAGCTCGTGCTGGGCACCGGGATCGCCCTGGTCGTCCTCGCCATGCTGATCCGGATGTTCGACGCGCACAGCTCGTCCGCCGGCATCCGCGCCGTCGCGCGGGGTCTGGCCGGCCTGCCCAGCATCCTGCTGCTTCCCCTGGTCGGCGTCGTCCTGCTGAACATGCGGTCGGTGCTCGCCGACGACGCGGCCACGAACGCACTCAAGCAGGCGTTTATCGCGTCGGTCGGTGGTGGGGCGCGGGCGGTGTCCGCGGCCAGGGACGTCGCAATCCACCTGTCCATCGGCTTCGCCGTCGTGCTGCTCGGCCTCGCGGTGGCCGCCGTCGGTGCCGTCACCGGCCAGAAGTCCGACGGACTGATCCAGCAGCTGCAGGCGGACGCCCACGCAGCGCAAGCCGGAGGCGTTGTCGCCGCGCTTCGGGTCCTGACCACCATCGCGAAGATCGCGATCGTGGTGGGCCTGCTGGCCGCCTTCGTCTACATCGCCCGGCACACGCTCAGTTAGAGCAGGTCAGCCAGGTCGGCGAGATGCTCGTGGTCGGCCGCCACGCAGAACCCGTACGGGTCGAGGTGGAACGGGCGCAGGCCGGCCGCCCGGGCGCCGGACACGTCGTACGCCCGGGTGTCCCCCACGTAGCCGACCTCCTCCGGCGGGAGTCCGAGCACGTCGAGCGCGAGGGTGAAGATGCGCGGGTCGGGCTTGGCCACGCCGGCCAGGGCACTGTCGACGATGACCTCCACCGGCGCGGCCGGGCCGGCGCCCAGCTGGCACAGGCCCTGCTCGGCGAGGAGCCGGCCGACCGTGCCGTCGTTGTTCGACACGATGCCGAGCCGGTAGCGGCCGGCGAGCGCGCGCAGTGTGGCCGCCATCCCGGGCAGCGGGTACGACCAGAGGTTCGGCATCGCCCGGACCAGCTCGATCATCCCCTGGTTGCACAGCTCCCGCGCCCCGACCGGCACACCGCTGTGCACGACGAGCCCGGTGTGGTAGCCGGGCCAGTCGAAGTCGCCGTCGTCGCCGTCGGCCTCGTGGACCGCCCGGTAGTGCGCGCGGATCAGGTCGTCGGGATCCGTCGCGCCACCGTGACCGCCCATGACCCCGCCGACCGCCCTAGGGTCGGGCACCACGAGTACGCCGCCGACGTCCAGGAGCACAGCACGCACTCCGACCACCCCGTTCCACGTCACGTACAGCGATGCCCCGTTCAGCATGGCGTGACGGCCCGCCGTCGGACAACCCGCCCCGGAGGTGGGCGTGGTATCAAGGTCCGCGATGACATACCTGCTCCTTCCCGGTCGCCATCACCTGCTGACCCGCTTCCAGGCCGACTACCTGGGCCGGCTGGCCGGCGACGACACGACCGTCGTCTGGGCGGTCACCTCCGCCAACCACGGGAACACCCGGCGCAACCCGGTGCCCTACCACCGGCGCGAGGCGGCGATCGAGCGGTTCAGCCTGCTGGTCGGGCTGCGCTCGGTGGTCGTGCCGATCTTCGACACCGCGCCGACCGACCGGTTCGCCGAGGTCACGCTCAAGAGCATCGCCGTGGCGACCGGGCTCGACCTGACGCCCGCCGACACGGTCGTGGCGTGCTCCACGCCCGAGGTCGCCGCCCTCTACGCCGAGCTGGGGTTCCGGATAGCCGAGGTCGAAGCCGACCCGGCGAACGACGTCAAGGCGGAGCGACCCTGGGATGTGCTGCTACGCCTGGCCGCCGGCGACGAGACCTGGCGCGACCTCGCGCACCCCGCGACGCTGGACGTCTTCGAGCGGTACCAGCTGACCGAGACCGTCCGCGCCGTCGTGAACGACCCGGTGGTCGGCGACGAGGGCGGCCTGACCGCGACCCGCGACTACCGCACGTACATCGAGGCGTTCGCGGCCGGCGCGGCCCGCAAGTGGGACCTGGTGCGCCCGTATGTTCGGCCGGGGCGGATCGTGGACATCGGGTGTGGGGCCGGGGCCGTGCTCGAGTTGGCCGACCGCGAGCCCGCGCTGCGCGAGAGCGACCTGATCGGCGTGGAGATCGCCCGCCACCTGTACGAGGAGTGCGTGCACAAGAAGGCGCAGGGCGTCTTCGCCAATCCCAATGTGTACTTCTACCGGCGCAACGTGCTCGGCGGCGCGGTGTTCCCGCCCCGGTCGGTCGACACGACTCTCACGTTCGCGCTGACCCACGAGATCTGGTCCTACGGGGAGCGGTGGGAGTCGCTGCGCCGCTTCGTCCAGGCGATCTACGACCAGACCGTGCCCGGCGGCGTCTGGATCAACAGCGACGTCTGCGGCCCGGACGGACGCGACCGGCGGGTCCTGCTGACGCTGGACGACTCCGACGGGGTCAACCCGCCGACCGCCCGCCGCGACCTCGGCCAGCTGCCGGCCGCCGAGGCCGGGGAGTATGTCGCCGGGCTGTCGACCCGCGCCCGCCTCGACCAGTTCGCCGTGGACTTCGCCTTTCCGCTGGCCTACGAGCCGACCGGCGAGGCGGTGACGATCGGCCTGGGCGACGCCATGGAGTTCCTCACCCACAAGGACTACCCGCACAACTGGTTGTCCGAGCGGGAGGAGCAGTTCTGCGGGCTCGAGTTCGCCGACTGGAAGGCGTTGCTCACGGACGTCGGCTTCGACCTCGACCCCGCGTCGTACGCGTGGCGCAACGACTGGATCATCGACAACCGCGTCGCGCCGGTGGCGTCGGTGACGCACGCAGACGGCCGGCCGTTGGACTGGCCGGCCACCCACGTGCTGCTGATCGCGCGCCGCCCGCGCAACACCTGAGGCCCAGCCGGAGGTCAGCTATCGCGTTGTTGACCGGACTCTGAGGACTCACGGTTTCCACCCGCCAGCCGGGCCAGCAGATAGATCAGGAAACCGAGCGGGCCCAGCAGGATCACCAGGACGAGAATCGGGGCCATGAGCAGTGGCTGCAGCTTACGGTCGCGACTGTCCAGGTAGATCCAGCGGCCGGTGAAGGCGTCGAACACGAGGAAGTGCACCCACGCGATGGTCGCGCCGGCCGGCGTCGCCAGCAGGGCGCCCACCTCGGCGAGCTCGGGTCGGGTGACGACCGGCAGGATGTCGCCCAGCCGGGGCACCACCAGGACGGCGTAGACCAGCGCCAGCGGCACGAAACTCCACGGCGAGGCGACGATGCGCCTCGTCCACGACCAGGTCGGTGCCACGATCATGAGAAACCACAGCGGGGCTACCGGCAACGCGGTCAGTGCGAACAGCTGCTCCCAGGTCATGCCGCCACCTCCCTCCGGTCGGCGTCGCCATGACTACTGCTGAGCTTGATGATGCCCTCGCTGCGCTCGGTCATACCGCCACCTCCCGTCGACGGGCGGACACCGCCACCGCGGCGACCGCGACAACAACAGCACCGACGATGGCACCCACCGCGCTGAGGGTAACCACGTCAGGCTCCGCGAACGGCTGCCCCCGCAGGGCCTGCCAGGCGGTCAACAGCACGAACCCGAGGTACCCGAGGCCGACCGTCCACACCAGAGCGAACCGGTGCCCCGCCCGCCACGACGCCGGGGCCCACCGCGCGATGGCGAAGCCCACCAGCGGGAGCAGTTGCAGCGCGTGCAGCCCGAAGAAGTGGGCGACGCGCAGGTCGCCGCCGACCGTGCTCCAGCCGACGATCGGCAGACCCGGGCCGCCGTCCGCCACGCCGACGCTGTGCGCTCCGGTCGTCGGCAGGCCGTGGCCGGCCCGGGCCCGGGCGAGCTGGTCGGACGTCGGCGAGGTCATCAGGAAGGCCAGCGCCATCCCGATCATCCCGATCAGCACGCCGAGCCGCAGGGACCACAGGAACGCCCGATCGGAGTGCCGGTGCCGCAGCAGCGCGATGCCGAGGATCAGGGTGGCCACCCAGACGACCACGATGGCCGTTCCCATGACGGAGAAGATCGCCGCGGCGGCCGGGGTCGACGTGTTGAAGTGGCTGGCCGTGCCGGCGATGACGGCGTAGATGATGAGCACCATCTCGACGACCAGCGCGATGGTGACCATCCACGACACCACTCCGACCAGGCGCCGGCGGCCGGGCAGGAACGACAGCAGCCACACCAGCGTGAAGCTGTACAGCGCGACCGAGATCGCGAACTTGGCCGGCTTCAGCCACGCCGGCGCGCCGGTGATCACCCGCGGGTCGAGGACGAGGCCGACCACGGCTGCCACCAGGGTCGCGATCATCGCGACCCCCAGGAAGGTCAGCGGCTTGTTGCTCGCCCACGCGCGGGCCAAGGGCCCACGCGCCGGGCTAGTCGGTGCGGACATGATCACGACTCCTCAGAACGGATAGTGAAACTATCTGTAGTAGATAGTGCCGCTATCTCTCCGCGACCGCAAGTCGCCATCCCCCGATGTGGACTGTCGCGCCACCCGCTCCCGTACGATGGCGGCCGTAGTGTGACGGCCGAATGTTTGGGGAGCCGGGTGAGCGGGCCTGACGCGACCGAGCAGCCCGATCCGCCGCGCCGGGACGCGCGGCTGCGCGTGGCCCGACTGGTCGCCGTGGGGCTGGCGCTGCTGCTGCCTGCCGTCGCCGTGGTCGCTTTCATCGTCATGAAGGGCCCGCCATCGCGGCAGGCGCTGCTGGAGGACGCGGGCCTCACCGGCAAACGCGAACTGATCATCGGGGTGAAGGACGACACCCCCGGCATCAGCCTGCGCGACCCGGTCACGGGCCAGTTCTCCGGCTTCGACATCGACATCGCCCACATGGTCGCCGCGGACCTCGGGTTCCAGCGCGACCAGGTGCGGTTCCTGCCGATCGAGACCGAGGACCGGCCGAAGATGCAGGCCCGCGAGGGCGACCACTTCGTCGACGTGGACCTCGTCATCGCCAGCTACAGCATCACCAGGGCCCGCGAGGAACTGCCGTCGGTGAGCTTCTCCGCGCCGTACCTGCGCACCGAGCAGTCCGTCGTGACGCGGGTCGGCCACAGCCCGGTCGACTCGCTGGAGGACCTGCGCGGCAAGACCGTCTGCACGCTCGCGACGTCCACATCGGAGACCGCGGTGAGCCGCGCCGGCGCCGTGATCACCGGCAAGAACCGGATCAGCGAATGCGTCGACGGGCTGCTCAAGGGCGCCTACGACGCGGTCACCACCGACGCCGCCATCCTGGCCGGATTCGTCGTCGCGCACCGCAAGCAGCTCAAGGCCCACGACATCGGCCTCGACGCCGAGGAGCGGTGGGGCGTCAACACCGGCGGCAACGAGGCTCTGCGGACGCTCGTGAACCTGTCGCTCTACAACTCCCTGCAC
The DNA here is from genome assembly GCF_039528515.1 of Luedemannella flava. Lineage (NCBI taxonomy): Bacteria > Bacillati > Actinomycetota > Actinomycetes > Micromonosporales > Micromonosporaceae > Luedemannella > Luedemannella flava. Next base: position 241,643 of record NZ_BAAALT010000003.1, on the reverse strand, counting down.
GACCCGCGCGACCAGCGGTGGGAGGAGGCGTTCGACCGCTACCTGCGCGGCGAGCAGGCGGCCAACCTGCCGCAGCAGGTCGCGATCGACCACCAGCCCGAGGACATACCGCACGTACGCATCCGGCAGTGGCCCTGGGAGCGGGTCGGCGCCGCGACCGTCGTGGGGGCCGCCCCGTTGGACCGGTGATGGCGACCGACCAACCGGCCCCGACGGCCCGCGACCGGCAGTGGCTGCTCACGCTGCTGCCGGCGTTCCCACTGCTCCTGCTCGTCCTGCGGCTGTGGTACCTGAGCCGCCAGGACCTGCCGACGATGCTGCTGCTCGTCCAGTACGTCAACCCGTTGGGGCTGGTCAGCGCGCTGCTGATCACGTTGGTGTGGGTGCTGCCGGTCGTGGTGCTCGTCGTGCGGGCCATGGGCCTGCTGCTGCGCGTCAGCGACCGGAGCGCGGAGACCCGCCGGTCGTGGCTCGCCCGCGCCAGCCACCGCATCCCCGACTGGGTCGTGGTGATCATCGTCGCGTTGGCCGCCCTGACCTGGCAGATGCGGTTCCTGCCGACGCTGTTGATGCTCGCCGTGGCGATCCTCGGATTGACCATGCGGGTACGCCACCGCGACGAGCCACGGATCGTCCGGACGTACTGCGTGATTGTCCCCATCGTCGTGGCCGGTGTCGCGTATGCCTGGCTGGCCGGCGCGATCATCGCGTCGGTGCGGGCCGGCGAGTTCGCCACGGCGTTCCTGCTCGTCGTGCCGCCGGCGCTCACGCCGCTGCTCACCGGGCCGGTGCCGGCACGGTTCGCGCGGCTGGTCACGCACTGGCCCGCCACGGTCGCGGCGGTGTGCGGCCCGGTGCTCGTCGGCGCCATCTTCCTGCGGGTGCCGGTGCTGCCCAACACGGCGATCGAGCTGGTCGACTCCCCGGACATCCTGCTCGGTTCGATCGTGACCATCGACGACCAGATGACCACCATGCTGGCCGCCGACGGTACGACACGGTTCGTGCCGAACGCGGACGTGCGCTCGCGCACGCTGTGTCCCGATCCGGAGGTGGCCCCGGCCAGCGTGGTCGCGGTGCACGGCTGGCCGGTCGAGCAGACCGCCCTGGAGTGGATCGCCCCGTCGCGCCCGCCGAGCACCCCGGACCCGCGCTGCCTGGGCCGCCCGGCCAGCGAGCCGCGCAGGTCCTGACCGTCAGCGCCGCCGCCGGGCACCCGCCGGCGCCACGTCGCCGACCCGGTCGATCACCGCGGCGTACGCGGCGGCCATCCGGGTGTGACTGAACCGGGGCCGGTCGCGCAGCAGCGCCGGCGCCCACTCGGCCCGCCGGGCGACCGCCTCGTCCCACGCCGCGCTGATGACCGCCGCGTCCGGCTCGACCACCAGCCCGTGACCCGCCACAATGGCCGCCGAGTCGCCCACGTCGGTCGTCACCGGCACCGCGCCGCACATCATGCCCTCGATGAGGCACAGCGGGGCGGCCTCGCCGGTCGACGAGGTGAGCGCGACGACGTCCGCGACCGCGAACACGTCCGGCATGTCCTCCCGCACGCCCAGGGTGTGCAGGCGGCGCAGCAGGTCGGGCCGGTCGTCGAAGGCCACCTCGAGGTCCACGCACAGGCCCGTGTTGGCCAGGCTCATGCCGGCCCCGCACATGAGCACGTGCGCGTCCTCGTGGCGCGCCAGGAAGTCGCGGGCCGCCGCCAGGAACAGCGGCACGTTCTTCATGCCGTCGTACCGCGCCGCGAAGACGACGACGCGCGCCGACGCCGGCAGGCCCAGGGACCTACGCAGGCGTCCGCGCGCCCGGGTGGACACGGGCCGGTACCGCGCGAGGTCCACCCCGTTGGGGATCACCGTGAGCAACGACGCCGGGACCCCCGCTGCCCGGTAGGCGGCGCGGGTCGACTCGGCGCAGCACACCACCGACGCCACCCGACCCGCCGCGATGGCCGCGAGCAGGTCGGCCAGGGCACCGCCCTGATGCTCCGGGTCGGACCGGTGCAGGCACACCACCAGCGGCCGGGCCGGGAAGCCCTCCTGGTTGACCAGCCGCAACGGCTGCTCCTTCAGCGACAGCACCACGTCGGCGCGGGCCGCGTGCCGGGCCGCGACAACCATCTCGGCCGCCGTGAACGGGCTGCGGTCGGCCGCCGAGCGGCGCAACGCGACCGCACGGATGCCCGCGTCGCGAAGTGCCTGGTAGCGCGAGTCGGACGTCATCCGCTGGCGCAGGCTCTCCCGGTGCACCTCGCGGTAGAGGCCGAGCACGGAATGCCGGTGCGAGCCGCTGGTGTGCAGCTCCCGGACGACGGCGGTGTGCAGCGCCCGCGCACCGCCGGCGAAGAAGGCTTCATAAACCGAAAGCACCCGCGCGCGTGGCACGGCGGGGGCGATAGGTCGGACCAGGTCGGCGTTCACAGGCGCCCCCGTTAAGTCGTCGAATCACTCCTGTACCCGGAACCGAGTTCCGTTCAAACTCGATCGATTGTGCGGCCCTTGTCCGACAACGCCGAAGATCTTCCGTTACAAACTGCTTTCAGCATATGTACGTTTCATGAACGGCGATACGTCACCGTCTATCCTCGCTGTGACTTGTTACCAATCGGGCCGCCCCCCGCCGGTGGATCCGCGCCGCTACCGTGACGCCGTGCACGCATCCATGCTCGATCAGGCGCTCGTCCTGCTCCGACGCCACTGGCGGGCGCTGGTCGCCGGCAGCGCGCTCGCGCTCGTACCCGCACTGGTGACGACGTCGCTGATCGACATGTTCGGGGGCAGTGGCCCCGTCACCATCGTCAACGGTCGGCCGGTGGTGGACGGGACGGCCGATTCGTGGACCACCGCCTATGTTTCGGCGACGGCGGACGGCGCGTCCTGGCGGCTCGGGATACCGGTGCTGGTGGCGCTGGGCTGGGCGGTGGCACTCGCGGTCGGCCTGCGCGTGCTCGCCGGCGCCCCGCTGCGCGCGGCCTGGCGCGAGGCCGGGAGCCGGGCCGCGTCCTGGGTGGCACTGGTCCTACTCCTCGCCGCGCTCACCGTCGCCGGGATGTTCGCGTCGGTCCTGCTCTCGCGGGCGTTCCCCGTCGACCTCGCGCACCTCGCGTTCTTCGCGGCGAGCGTCGCCTGCCTGTACGGGCTGGCGCGGCTCGCGCTCGCCCTGCCGGCGATCCTCGTCGACGGGTACGGCGTTGCCGAGGCGGTGCGCCGGGCGGTCGCGGTGACGCGTGGGCGGGTCGTATCCACGGGCACGATGCTCCTCGTCGCCGGCGCCGCCCTGCCGGCGGCAGCGTACTGGCTGGTCAACGTCGCGGCGGACCGTCTCGCCGTCGACGGCAGCGGGCCGGTCGGCAACGACGTCCTGCTGGTCGGGGCCGGGTCACTGCTCGGACACGCGACGCTGGTCGCGGCCGTCGCCCTGCAGGCGGCGCTGCTCATGGCCGCGTACGGGGACGCCGCCGCGTACGGGGACGCCGCCGCGCCGGCGGAGGAGCAGACACCCGAAACGGCAACCGCCGCCCGACCGCTGGCACGCCGGCTCGGGGCCGTCGGGCTCGCCCTACTGGTGGCAGTGCCCTCGCTCGTCACCGCCGCCGCCGCGTCGGCCAACCCGCACCACGTGACGGTGGCCCACCCCGCGGTGGGGTTCGGCTCGCGGCCGCTGGCGATGCGGGTGCTCGCCGACGGTACGACGGCCGCGGCGGACGACATGCAGGTCGTGCTGTGTCTGGACCGGCACTGCGCCGAGGACGGCATCGTGGGCATGCCGTGCATCGACGGCGGCCCCATGGCCGCCGTCGGCGAGGGCGCCAGCAGCTGCTCGATCGAGGCGCCGATCGACGCGGCCGACATCATGCCGGACGGGACACTGTTGGCGCTCCGGCGCGGCGGGCCCCACAACGCCGCCCGCTTCTTCTGGTGCCGGATCGCGCGGGAGTCGATGTGCCGGTGGGGCGGCGCCACCACCCTGTACCAGCTGCCCAAGCTGTGGGAGAGCTGGTCGATGGCGGTGGCCGCGACGCCCGGCGGCGGCTTCGCGGCGGCGCTGCTCGGCCCCGGCAGGGACGACCGGCACGGCAAGCTGCTCCTGGTCACCTGTGCCCGCCTGGACTGTGCACAGCCCACGGTGCGCGACGTCCTGGACGTCGCGATGCCTGACCGCTGGGCGGGCGGCGTCGTGAACCTCTCGGTCGACCGGCTCAGCGGCAATCTGGCGCTGGCCTATTTCGACCGGGGCGCGAACGCCCTGTGGCTCGGCGGATGCCGGGCCGGCTGCGCGCATACACCTGATCTTACGAAGGTCGGCGACTGGCCGACGGACGAGTCCAATGAGTCGTCCCCCGTTATCGACCTGGCGGCCACGCCCACCGGGCCGGTCGCGACCGTCACGCTGCGCAGCGCACCGGAGGGCACCGACGACGCCGAGGTGACCACCACCACGGTGGTTGGCTGCGACGATCCCGGGTGCGCCTCGTCGCGCGTCGGCGAGACGCTGACCCAGGCGTCGGCCCGGCTGGCGGTGGACAACGCCGGGGTGGCCTTCCTCGTCACCAGCCCCGCGCCCGGCGAACGGCCCGTGCTGCTCAACGCCCGCACCGGGGCGCTCAGCCCGCTGGCGGGCGCGGGCACGGGCACGGTTGTCGCGGCGGCGTTCGACGCCGACGGCCACCTACGGGTGGTCCTGAACCGCCCGGACGGAGCCACCCTGGTCTCCTGGGCCGGCTAGGACAGGAAACCGGCTCGTTGGGCCACGATCTCTGAACGGACCAGCTCGAGAAGCCGGCCCAGCCAGTTGCGGCCTTTCGGCCCACCGCTCCAGTACGCGGAATGGGCGCTGTAGTCGATGCGGGCGTCACCGGTCGCGACGAGCACATCCGCCAGCCGCGGATGCTGGTCGAACTTCGCCCGCAGCAGCGCGTGCATGGCGGCTGGACGAAGACGCGGCCAGTCCGGCCTGATGGGTGCCTTGCCAGCGGCGCTCTCTGTCCAACGCCACCGGCGAGGTGTAGTCAGGAGTTGGTCTTGTCGGCGGGCGCTGATAGTGTCTCGCCCGCGGTGGGGTCGTAGCGCAGAGGTCGTCGCGCCCGTACCCAAGCTGGAGGACGTCGGTTCGAATCCGACCGACCCCACCGTCTCAAGGGGAAGGATGTGCGTGGAGCCGCTGTCGGCGACGGACATCGCGGCCTGCCTGAAGATCCTGGCGAGAGTCGCGGAGGACCCAGCCGATCCCATCCTGTCCGAGGTCCGCCAGGCCGTCGACCACGCGTACCGGGCCGGCAAGAAGCACCGCAAGGCGACCCGCCGTGACGAGCGCCGCGAGCACGACCACGCGGTCGTCGCGACCGCGCGGCGGTTCACGGACGAGATCCCCAGCCCGGACGCGCCGGCGGCCGACCGGTTCACGAGCGGGCTGCGCGGCGGGCGCCGGTGCTACGTCTGCAAGGACAGCTACCGGGACCTCGACTCCGAGTACCACATGCTGTGCCCGTCCTGCGCGGCTGAGAATGCCGAGCGCCGTTACGCGCGCTGCGACCTGACCGGACGGCGCGCGGTGGTGACCGGCGGACGCATCAAGATTGGCTTCCACACCGCGCTGAAGCTGCTGCGCGACGGCGCGGAGGTGCTGGTCACGACGCGCTTCCCGAACGACGCGGCGCGCCGCTTCGCGGCGGTGTCCGACGCGTCGGACTGGCTGGACCGGCTGTGGATCCACGGCGTCGACTTCATCGACCTGCCCGGCGTGCTCGGCCTGGTCGACGCCGTGCGGGAACGCTGGGGTCAGCTCGACATCCTGGTCAACAACGCGGCCCAGACGATCGCCCGCCCGGTGGAGTACCACCGCGAGGTGCGGGCTGCCGAACGTGCTCCCCTCATGGGTCTGCCGGCGTCGGTGACGGTGACCGGCGGTCCCGGCGGCGACCAGACGCGGGCCGTGGCCGTGCGGTCGGCACTGGAGCTGTTCCCCGCCACGCTGCGCGACGAGACGGGCGAGCCGCTCGACCTGCGCGACACCAACAGCTGGACGCTGCGCGTCGGCGAGGTCAGCCCCCGGGAGTGGCTGGAGGTGCACGTCATCAACGGCTTCGTGCCGTTCCTGCTCACCGGCCAGCTGCGTGACCTGCTCGTCGAGTCGAAACACCCCGACCGGTACGTGGTGCAGGTCTCCGCCATGGAGGGCAGCTTCAGCCGGGCGGCGAAGACGGCCCGGCACCCGCACACGAACATGGCCAAGGCGGGCCTGAACATGCTGACCCGCACCGTCGCCGCCGAGTATGCCGCGGACGGCATCTACATGTGCAGCGTCGACACCGGCTGGGTCACCGACGAGCGCCCACACCCGAGCAAACAGGCCGAACGCGCGGCCGGCTTCCGGCCACCGCTGGACGTCATCGACGGGGCCGCCCGGGTGTACGACCCGATCGTGCGCGGCGTGCGGGGCGAGCCGGCGTACGGGGTATTCCTCAAGGACTACCGGGAGGTGGCATGGTGAGCGAACCGGTGCCGGTGCGGTGCCCCGCGCCGCTGACACATACCGGCGCCGACCACGACCGCGAGCTGGACCCGCTCGTGGCCCGGCTCGACGACCCGGCCCCGGTCCCGGACGCACTCACGTTCCCGCGCGGCACGCTGCAGCCCGACGGCCGGCTCGACCTGTGCAAGCAGGCGCTGAGCCCGCTCGACGCGCGACGGATCATCCCGGTCGCCGTCGGGTCGCCGCACACCGCGCACCTGCTGCTCGGCACGAACAGCCTCGGGGCGGCCGGGGTGGCGGTGCTCGCCGACGCGCTGGGCGCCGACCACGGGGTGCGCACGCTCTACCTCGGCTGCAACCACATCGACGCCCCCGGGTTGGCGCCGCTGGTCGACCGGATCGCCACCGACGACACCGTGCGCGCGCTGTGGCTCAAGCGCAACCCGATCGGCGACGCGGGCGTGGCGGCGATCGCCGGCGCGCTGGCCGGCAACGCGACCGTGCGCACGCTCGACCTGACCAACACCGGCCTGAGCGTCACGGGCCTGCGGGCCCTCGTTGACGCGCTGCGCGACCGCGCGACGCCGATGGAGCGGCTCTACCTGGGTGGCAACGGTCTCGGCCCGGAGGCCGGGGAGCTCCTCGCCGACCTGCTACGCCACGCCGGGGTCAACGAGCTCTACCTGGCCGCCGGGCGGCTCGGTGACGCGGGCGCCGCGGCGGTGGCCCGCGCCCTGGCCGACCGCGCGGGTTCGGACCGGCGGGTCGTGCTGGGCCTGGGCGGCAACGGCCTGACCCCCGCCGGTGTGCGCAGCCTGGCCGCGCGGCTGACCGCACTGTCCACGCTGGACCTGGCCCGGCCGCCGTCATCCCTCGCGCTCGCCGCCGAGGACAACACGGTCGGCGACGAGGGCGCGGCGGCGCCGGCCACCGCCCTGCCGGGCAGCGGCCTGCGGCGCCTGGACCTGCGCAACACCGGCGTGACCGGGCGCGGCGCCCGGCTGCTCGTCGCCGCCCTCGACGCGGGCACCGACCTCGAGCTGCTGGGTCTCGGCACCGGCGTGCCGCGCCGGCTCAAGCGGGTCGCCGCCGTCGCCCTACGTCCTGCCACCCCGGCCCCCGAGGACATCATGGCCATCGCGAGCGTGTACCGATGACGGACAAGACCCTGGCCCGGCGCGCGTTCGTCGACCACAACGCCACCAGCTGGCTGACGGCCCGCCGGTTCGCGGTCCCCGCCCGGATGGTGGCCGGGGCCGGTGAGCGCCGTCTCGCCGGCGACTGGCGGGGCGCCTGCGCGGCCGCTGGCGTCGACGTCGCCATCGACCTGCCGGACGTGGCCAACAGGTTCGGCGCGGAGGTGGCCGGCCGGGTCGAGGACGACCTGCGCCATCTCGTGCCCGATCTCGTACGGTGGCATCTGCCACGCCGGGGCCGGGACGGCATGGGCCTGCTCACGCCCGATCGGAAGATCCGGCTCGCCGCCTACGGCGACGTCACGCTGTACGTCGTCACGCCCGCCCACATCGAGCGCCCGCAGCGGCCGGAGCTGCGCCTCGCGCCGCTCCCCCTCGCCCGGGGGCGCCAGGACGACTGGATCCAGGGCCGTTACCTGTGGGATGCGCGCGAGACCCACCTGTTGCTGCACCGGGTCGGCGGCGGCGACCGGACGCCGTTCTTCGACCGCGACGGTCGGCCCCGGGCCGCGGATGGCGTGGACAACGACCCGGTCGCGCTGATGGAACGGGTCCTGACCCTGCAGGACGCGGGCGAGGTCGAGCAGGCGTGGGCCGTCGCCGGGGTGCCGGCGACCTTCCCGGAGGCCAAGCGGCGGTGGGGCGACCCGGGCGCCGATGACCAGTTCCCGGAAGGGTTCGGGGCGATGGTCCCGGCGCTCGTTCCCGTCGCCCGACGGCTGCTGAACGGGCCGGACGCACCGGACGGGATCCTGCTGCGGCCGTCCTTCGGCTGGACGTCGCCCGTGCTGCTGCGCCTGGACGACGGCGAACTGCGGGCGTCGCGGGCGGACCGGAACACCCGCGACATGCTCGAGCTGCACCGGGTGCACTGGCAGCGGTTCCCCGACGTCGAACTGCTGCGCACCGACCGGATCACGACCGCCGAGCTGCACCCCCTGGTGCGTGCGGCGCTGTTCCCGGACGAGGCCGACCCGGGCTACCAGCCGCGCGTGCCGTCCGTCGCCGCGACGGCGGTGCCGGTGCGCTGCCGCGGGCAGTGGCACAAGGTCGGCTGGCGCGACGGGCGCACGTACACCCACGACCACACCGAGGAGGAGGCGCAGCGCGAGCGCGTCATGCGCGCCCTCGGCGGCGAGGTGCCCGGCTGCTTCACCGTCGCCGAGACCTGGCAGGGGTCGACCACGGCCCGGCTGCCCCGGGCCCTGCGCGAACTGCGCAGCCACGCCCTGACGGCGCTGGCGCACGGCAACGCCGACGAGTTCACCCACCTGCTGGACGTGGGCGTCGACCCGGTCGGCGTGCGCGACCGGTGGAACCGGGGGCCGTTGCACAAGCTCGCGAAGCTGCACGGCGACCAGGAGGCGCTGCTCAAGCGGCTGCTCGCCGCCGGCATGGACATCAACGGCCGCGACGGGAAGGAGCGCACCCCGCTCGCCGCCGCCCTCTTCGACGGCGCGTCCGCCGACCTGGCCCGCGCCATGCTGGACGCGGGTGCCGACCCCCTCGCCGTCGACATCGCCAGCGACTCGACGCTGCACCTGCTCCGCTCGACCGAGGCCGACCGTATCGTGCCGTGGCTGGTCGAGGCGGGCGTCAGCCTCACCGACACCGACGAGTACGGGCGCCCGCCGCTCCTGGCCCAGGTGCTGACCTCCGCGCCGGCCGCCACGCTGCGGGCCACCCTCGACGCGGGCGCGGACCCCAACTGCTCCGACGAGTACACCGAACAGACCATTCTCGAGATGATCGACCAGTACGACCGGGACGACCTCGACTTCCTGGTGGCCGCGGCGAAGGCGGCCGGGGTGGCGGAGCCCGAGTACGCGGACGACGACGATGACTGACCCCCGGGCCGCGCGCACGTGAGCCCACCCGAGGGCCGCTCCGCTCGCAGCGTCTTCGTCAACGCCAACGCGACCGGCTGGCTCGCTGCCCGCCGGTACGGCATGCCGGCGCGGATGGTGGCCGGGGCGACCGCGCGGCGCGAGGCCGGGGACTGGCGGGGCGCCTGCGCGGCCGCCCGGTTCGACGTCCATATCGACCTAGCGGACGTCGCCGACCGGCACGGCAACGAGATCGCGGCGCGGCTCACCGACGACCTGCGCCGCCTCGCGCCCGACCTGGTGCGGTGGCACCTGCCGCGGCACGCCGCGGGCGGCTCGGGCCTGCTGTTGCCCCGCTGGCGGGTCGCGCTGGCCTGGTACTGCGACAGTCTCGCGCTGTACGTGCGCAACCCGGTGGCCGACGAGCGTCCCCAGGTCCCGCAGCTGCATGTCGGCGACCCCCGGACGCGTCAGCCGTTGGAGGACTGGGCCGGATCGCGGTACCTGTGGGACGCCCACGCCACCCACCTGCTGCTGCCCCGGTTCGGGGGTGACCGGGCACCGTTCTTCGCCCGCGACGGGCGCCCGTACCGCGCCGACGCCGCCTCCGATGACCCGGTGGCGCTCCTGGAACGGGTCATCGACCTGCAGGACGAGGGCCGGATCGGGCAGGCCTGGGAGATCGCCGGCGTCACGTCCGACCTGCAGCCGAGCGACGAGTACGCCCGACGTTCGCCCGAGGCGGCCTTTCCCGAGGCGTTCAGCGCGATGGTCCCGGTGCTGGTGCCCGTGGTCCGACAGATGCTGGAGCGGCCGTCCGGGCCGCCGATGGTCATGGTTCGGGGCACCAACGACTGGGGTGGGCAACGCGTGCTGCTGTCCCTCGGCGCGCCCGGACAGCTGATAGCGACCCATCGCCACTGGTCCACCGCCGACGTCGAGAACGTCCCCCGCCTGGACCGGCCGCTGTGGCAGCGACCGGCCGACCTGGAGCTGCTACGCACCGGACGGATCAGCAGCGACGAGGTCCACCCGCTGGTTCGGGCCGCGCTGTTCCCGGACCAGCCGGACCCCGGCTACCACCCGCCCGCGCCGGCTCTGGACGTGTCGGCGGTCCGGGTGCGCTGCGGCAGACAGTGGCACCAGGTCGGCTGGCGCGACGGGCGGCCGTACACCCATGAGCACACCGAGGAGGAGGGACGCCGCGAACGCGTCCTGCGCGCCCTCGGCGGCGAGGCACCGGCCTGCGTCAACGCCGTCGACGCCTGGCACGGGGCGACCAGGTCCCGGCTGCCCCGGCCGCTGAAGCAGCTGCGCTGGCACGCGGTCGCGGCGATCACCCATGGCGACACCGACACGTTCGTCAGCGTGCTCGACATGGGCGTGGACCCGAGCGGTCTGCGCGACCGCTGGGACGCCGGACCCTTGCACCACCTGGTCAAAATCGGCGGGGTGACGCTGCTCAACCGGCTGCTCGCCGCCGGCCTCGACATCAACACCCGCGACCTGTTCGGCCGCACCCCGCTGGCCGGGGTGCTCTACGACGGCGGCTCCGCGAGCCTCTTCCACGCGCTCATCGCCGCCGGCGCCGATCCGCTCACCATCGACCGGACCGGCGGCAACCTGCTGCACGTGCTGCGCTCGCCGGACGCCGCCGAGATCGTGCCGTGGCTGGTCACGGCGGGCGTCGACGTGAACCGTCAGAGCACGCAGCGGTACACCCCGCTCATGACCCAGGTGCAGGTCGACTCTCCGGCGGAGGTCATGCGGGCGATGCTCGCGGCCGGCGCCGACCCGGCCGCCGGCGATACGTACCGGCGCCAGTCGCTCCGCTACATGATCGATAACTCCAAGCGGGACGACCTCGACTTTCTTCGCGCCGCCGTTACCGCCGCTTACGACCGGAAAGAACAATGACCAGCGAAGATCAGTTGATGTTGGCCGACACGTTGGTGCGGCGCATCCGGGGCGCGCGCACCGAGCCCGCCACGAGCAGTCAGGCCGACGCGTTGGCGCTGGCCGTGGCAGCCAACCTGCCCGTCCTGCTGTGGGGCGAGCCGGGCATCGGCAAGTCCGCGACGCTCGAACAGCTCGCCGCCGCGCTGGCGCTGCCGCTGGAGACCGTGATCGCGAGCATCCACGAGCCGAGCGACTTCTCCGGGCTGCCGATCATCGGGGAGGACCCGGCCAACCAGGGCGTGCCGATGGCGCCGCCGGACTGGGCGGTGCGCGTCGCCCGTATCGGCAAGGGTCTGCTCTTTTTTGACGAGTTGTCGTCCGCGCCGCCGGCCGTGCAGGCGGCGCTGCTGCGGGTGGTGCTGGAGCGGCGCGTCGGCAGCCTGACGCTGCCCGAGCAGGTGCGCATCGTGGCGGCGGCCAACCCGCCGGCCAGCGCGGCCGACGGCTGGCACCTGAGTCCGCCGCTGGCCAACCGCTTCGTGCACCTGAACTGGACGCACGACCCGCGGGTCGTGGCGCGCGGCCTGTCCGGGACGTGGCCGGCGGTGACCGTGCCGACGATCAAGCCGGAGCGGGTGGACGCGGCGCTCGCGCGCGCCCGGGGCATCCTCGCCGGCTTCCTCACCGCGCGGCCGGGCCTGGCCCACCACATGCCCGCCGACGCGCAGGCCCGGGGCCGCGCCTGGCCGTCGCCGCGCACCTGGGAGATGGCGTTGCGGCTGCTGACCTTCGCCGACGCCTGCGGGGCCGACCGGGAGCCGCTCGGCGCGGCGCTGGTCGGCGCGATCGGCGACGGCGCGGGCATCGAGCTGCTCACGTTCGCCGAGGAGCTCGACCTGCCCGACCCCGACCGGGTGCTCGCCCGGCCGGAGGCGTTCGCGCTGCCCGAGCGCGGCGACCGGCAGCTGGCGTTCCTCACCGCGGTGGTCGCGGCCGTGCAGGCCAACACGAGCCAGCAGCGGTGGGAGGCCGGCTGGGTCGTGCTGGCCAAAGCGGTCGACGCGGGCGTGCCCGACGTCGCCGCCCGGGCCGCGGCCGACCTCGCGGCCATGCGCGACCCGCGCTGGCCGGCCCCGCCGCAGCTCGACGCGTTCGTCAACATCCTCGCGCTGTCCGGGGCGCTGGTCTGAGCGCGCTGGACCGCACGAAGCTGCTGGCGGCCCGCTACCGGGCGGCCAGCGACCGGCCGTACCTGGCGTCGGCGCTGTACACGCTCGCCGTCGTGCCCTCCGAGATCGTGCCGACCATGGCGGTGGACCGGCTGTGGCGGTGCTACGTGAACGCCGGCTTCGTCGACGGCACGCCGGTGAACGAGCTGGCCGGGGTGTGGATCCACGAGGTGTCGCACCTGCTGCGCGACCATCACGGGCGGGCCGAGCGGCTGCCCGCGCAGTTGCAGGGCGACCGTGCCCGGGTCAACCTCGCCCAGGACTGCGAGATCAACGACGACCTGGTCGCCGACGGGTTGGCGCTACCGCGCGACCACATCCGGCCGGCGACGTTCGGGCTGCCCAATGGGCTGCTGTTCGAGCAGTACCTGCCGGACATCCCTGCGCAGCCGCCATGCCCGCGCTGCGGCTCCGGCGTCTACGGCGGCGTGGAGCCGTGGGACCTGGGGCCGGACGGCGCGGCGACGTCGGTGTCCCCCACCGAGGCGGACGCGATCCGCCGGATCACGGCCGACGCGATCCGGTCCCACCAGCGCACCCGCGGCTCGGTGCCGAACGGCTGGCGCCGCTGGGCCGACGAGGTCCTCGAACCCACCGTCGACTGGCGCCAGGTGCTGGCCGGCAACGTCCGGCAGGCGGTCGCCTGGGCGGGCGGCGCGGTCGACTACACGTACCGGCGGCCGTCGCGGCGCTCGGCCAGCCAGGCCACCGTCGTGCTGCCCAGCCTGCGCCGCCCCGTGCCGTGCGTGACGATCGTGGTGGACACCTCCGGTTCGATGTCGGACGACGACCTCGCCGAGGCGATGGCGGAGGTCGCCGGCGTGCTGCGCGACATCGGCATCCGCGGCAACCGGGTCACCGTCCTGTCCTGCGACGCGGCCGTGCACGTGGTGCAGCACGTCTCCCGCGCCGAGGAACTGGAGTTCTCCGGCGGCGGGGGCACCGACATGCGCGAGGGGATCACGGCCGCGCTGGCGCAGCCGCAGCGCCCGGACGTGATCGTGGTCCTCACCGACGGCTTCACCCCCTGGCCCGACGAGCCCGTCGGCACGCGGGTGATCGCCGGCCTCATCGGCGGGGATCCGCCGCCGCCGCCCTCCTGGATCGAGTCCGTCCGCGTCAACGACTAGTGATGCCGGCCGGAGTTGCCCTTCTTCAGGCGCATCGAGTCCGACTGGTTGACCATGGTGGCCGACCGGCTCGACCGGGCCCGGTCCGCCATCGCCTGCTCATGGGCGGTTTCACGGGCGGACGCCTGGTGCGGGCGGGCCTGTGGAGCACCCGGCCCGGCCGACAAGGGCTCCTCCTCGGCGGCCCTCGCCGCGTGGTGCAGGACGTCCGACGGCGGGGTGAGATGCCTGCGATTGGACATATGAGAACGCTACTCGGATCCGCCGCGTTGTACCCCGTGATCTGCGAATCCTCCGGCCAAGAGCCATGCGGACGTTCTCGCCCCGTCTGTGGGCGGCTGCCGACCTGGTGACGCCGATGGCCATCCGCGTCGCGGCGACGTTGCGGTTGGCCGACCACATCGCGGCCGGCTCCGTCCCGGCCGCGACCGCGGCCGCCGTGACGGACGCGGACCCGGACGCGTTGGAGCGCCTGATGGGCCACCTGGTGACCGCCGGCGTTCTGGTCCGCACGACGACCGGCGGGTATGGCCTGACGGCCCTGGGACGACCTGGCGTCCGATTCCGAGCTGTCCCAGGCTGATCGGACCCCCGATCGATGAGCTCGACCTGGCCCCGCTGGCTTTCCAGAAGATCCGCCGACCCCGGGCGTCGGGGATGGACGACGCCACTCCAGCCCGTGGGCCCGTCTCGAAGTCGCTGACAGCAGTGGTGACCTGTCGGCGTGCTACCGCTCACGCTCGAACATCGAACTGCGCTCGGCGCACCTCACCGATCTCCACGGTCCATAGCAGCTCGGTGAGGTGATCGACCGCCCTGGCGAGATAGCGGCGGTAGGTGCTCATCGGCAGGCCGAGGACCTCGGCCGCGGCTTCCTGGGTGGGGGCCGCACGTAGATAGGTGCGGTGCAGGACAGCGCGGAGCTGGTCGCCTTTCGGCTCGTCGCCGAGGCACGTCACGGCGTTTTCGATCGTGGCCCGGAGTTGGGCGACGTCGGGTCCGGTAGCGGTCGCCGCGAGCGCGGAACCCATGAGCGGGTTGGCGGCGAGGTGATCGGGTCGGTGCAGGGTCTGCAGCGCCGTACGGATCGCGACGGCGAAGCGGGCCCGGTCGAGCGCGGGCGGGCGCATGATGGCCGCGGGCGGCGGTCCGGTGTCGCCGGAGTGCCCGCGTTCGCGCATCAGGTCGAGCCAGTCCTCGACCGGCACGCGTCGCCAGTCGATGCCGTAGACGACATGCTGCAGGCCGTCGACGTCCGCCTCGGTCAGCCGGGTGAAGGCGAGGTACTCGAAGAAGGGCTCCCAGTACCCGATGTCGACGGTGGTGGCGAACGACCAGGCGAGTGGGCTGGTCGACCATTCGATGATGCTCGACACGCTCGCGACCAGCACCGCGTAGAGGTCACGTTGATGTTCCCGCGCCCCGGCGAGGAACCGGGTGATGTCGACGTGTTCCCCGGGACGGACCGGCCCCTCCCGCGCGACGTGGTCGAGCACGGCGCGCACGACCGGGTCCCGCTCCTCCAGCGGCGAACCGGTCGGGCACCGCAGGTGGTGGGCGAAGCCGGCGACGTCATCGCCGGTCCGGACAACGCTGAGCCGCTCGGGTTGTTCGCTGAGCCAGGCACGGGCGAACCGGGCGCTCGTCGGCCCCTCGAACTTCTCGATGATCGCGCAGATCTGGTCGTGTTCGTCGGGACGGGCCGGCACCACCGCGGCGGAGCCCTGGGCGCGAAGCACGGAGATCGCGGCCGCCAGCGGGCCTTTTCGGTGCAGGAAGTTCAGCTGTTGGGCATAGGGCTGCCGGTCAACGCCGGTGGCGGCTCGCAGGCCGGCCAGTGCGTGGGCCTGAACGATCCGCCGATAGGCGGCATACCGCTCGGGCGAGCGGCGTTCGAACTCGGCGTCCAGCACATCGCGGGCCAGGTCGTGGATGAACAGCCCACGCGGGCCGGCCGTGACGAACGGCTGCCGTGCCAGCCACTGCCACACCACGGCAGCGTCGGCGCCGACCACCTGTCGAAGCAGGTCCTCGGTCGTCAACCACGCGAGGGCGCAGGTCGCGAGACCGATCAGATGGGCCTCGCCCGGCGTGTCGCGCAGGAACGACGCCAGCAACGCCGAGACCAGGTCGGGTACGTCGGCCAGCGTGTCAGGTACCTCGCCGGTTTCGGCAAGGTCGGCGAGCAGGGCCATGGTCAGGGGATGGCCGCGCCCGAGTCGCAAAAGATGCGGCCGGACGGACGGGTCGACGCCGGCGTGGGCGAGGAGTTCGAAGCTCTCGGCCGGGACCAAAGGATCGAGGCGGTGGACCGCCACGAGGTGCCGCCATCCCGGGTCGGTACGCCAGGGGGCGGCGGGCGGATCCCGGCCGGCCAGGACGACGACGTTGTCGGCGCTCAGACCGGGGACGAACACGTCGCGCAGCCAGACGTCGACCGGGGCCATCTGCTCATAGCCGTCCACGAGCAGGACGGCGCCGGCGGGCAGCGACGCGACCGTGTCGTCGCCCGGGCGAAGGCCGAGAGCAGTGGCCATCCCCTGGGGCGACGGGTCGATATCGCGACCGTCGACGTGGATGACCGGCCGGCCGGCCGCGAGGGCACGCGCACGCAACTCCAGCAGCAGGGTGGTCTTGCCGATGCCTCCTTCGCCGTGCACGAACAGCAGTCGCTGCGGCGATCGCTTGTCGAGGGCGTCGTCGAAGCTGGCCACCTCACGACGGCGCCCCACGAACCGCTCCCGCCTGGCGTTGTCCAGCAGGTCGCCGAGGCGCGTGGACATGCCGTCACCTCCCGTTCGTCCGGCACCAGCGCGATTTCATGGTCCGCCCACCCGCGGCGTTTGGACAGTGACTGGCAGCAATGTGACCTGGAGAGTGAACACCCGCGCGGCCGATCCTCGGGTATCCACACGAGGAGGGCAGCACCATGACACGAACGTCGACCAGACTCGGCGCTATCGCGGCAACCTGCGCGCTGGCAACGGCCGGCCTCATCGCCGTGAGCCCATCGCCGGCCTTCGCGGTCGTTCCGGACAACTGCGGTCCGTACTCAGGCGGGAACGTTCCTGCCGGGTACGCCGTACGGGACCTGACCGTTCTCGGCCCTCTCTACAACGGTGCCAATGAGCCGGGCCCGGTGTTCGTGATCGGCAGCAGCCAGGCGGACACCATCGTCGGCAGTGCTTTCAACGACGCCATCTGCGCGCGGGGAGACGACGACTTCGTCGACGGCCTCGGCGGCGAGGACGAGATCTACGGCGGCAACGGTGCCGACGTGATCTACGGCGGGGAGGACAGCGACTTCATCAGTGGCGGACCGCAGGGCGATGAGATCCACGGCGACGCCTTCAACGGCGGCGGCAGTGGGAACGACGTGATCCAGGGCGGCGACGGCTACGACAGCGGGGACGGCGACGCCGGAGTCAACTCGTGCGTGGGCGTGGAGTTCCGCACCAACTGCTGAGATGCCGGTCGTCCACCAGCGAGACCTAGTGGATGTGCCGCCCCCGGGCGTCGGGGATCCCGGACTTGCGGAAGAAGTACGCATTGATCTGGTCGCGCCACTCCTGGGCGCAGCGCACCTGCTCGTCCAGGAGTTGCGCGACCCGCGCGTGCCGGGCGGCGTTCACGAAGTCGGCGATCTCGGCCCAGCGCCGGCGCATCTCCACGACCTTGGTGACGCCGTCGAAGTGCGTGTCGTAGATGTGCTGGATGAGCGGCAGCCCGCTACGCAGGACGTGCGAGTACGGCACGTGGTGGAAGAAGAGGAGCAGCTCGTCGGGGCAGGACGCCACCGACTCGTAGACGTCGCGCCACGGCGCCGGGTACTGGCCCGTGTATCCCGTCCCCGAGGCACGGGTGCGGTCCACACCCACCCCGTCCCGGTCGGCGAAGTGGTAGGTCCCCCACGGCGTGTACTCGTACCCGTCGACACCGGGGCCGTAATGGGATCCCGGGTTCACCATGAATCCCACGCCCAGCGGGGCCGTGTAGGACTCGTAGACCTGCCATGACGAGTCCATGATCTCGTGCAGCGCCGACCGCAGCACGGACGGGCACGGCGCGAAGGTCAGTGAGATCCACTCGTCCAGGACGTCCAGCGGGTCGAGGAACGGGTCCCACGCCAGCCGGCCGAAGGCGTACAGGTTGGCCTGGGCGAGCGGGTGTCCGGTCCAGAACGGGTCGTCGCCCACGTTGGACACGGCGACCAGCCCGCCGCCGTCGCCCGCCACGGACGCGACCGCCCGCCCGTCCGGCCCCCATGGCCGGAACCGCAGGATCGAGGCCCACAGCGGCCCGAGATAGCACACGTGCCGCTGCTGGCCGGTGTACTCCTGCGTGACCTGCAGCTCCACCGCCACCGAGGTCGACGGCATCGCGGCGATGACGGGCGAGACGGGCTCGCGGGTCTGGAAGTCGATCGGACCGTACTTGACCTGCAGGATCACGTTGTCCGCGAACTGGCCGTCGAGCGGCGCGAAGTGGTCGTAGGCCGCCCGCGCGCGGTCGGTGGTCCGGTCCCGCCAGTCCTGGCGGTGGTTGTAGACGAACGCCCGCCAGTGCACGACGCCGCCATGGTCGGACAGCGCCGCGGCCAGCGCGTTCGCCCCGTCGGCGTGGGTGCGCCCGTACCCGAAGGGACCGGGCTGCCCCTCCGAGTCGGCCTTCACCACGAACCCGCCGAAGTCGGGGATGGTCGCGTAGACGTCCGCGACCGCCGAGGACCACCACTCGCGGACACGAGGATCCAGCGGATCAGCCGTTGGCAGACCGCCGAGGACCATCGGCGACGCGAAGCTCACCGACAGGTGCGTGCGGATCCCGAAGGGCCGCAGTACATCGGCGATGGCAGCGACGTCGCCGAGCCGGTCGGTGAGCAGCCGTGCCTCGGTCGCGTGCACGTTGACGTTGTTGACCGCGACCGCGTTCACCCCGATGGCGGCCAGCAGCCGGCCGTACTCCCGTACCCGATGAAGGTCGCGTGGCTCGCCGGCGCGCCAGAAGATCGACCCACCCGCGTAGCCGCGCTCCACCTGCCCCATCACCGGATGGACGTCGATGTTGTCCCAGTGGTCCAGCATCCGCCGCGCCGACGCGGGCCGGTGGACCTCCAGCGGGCGCCAGCCGTCGAACGCCGCCTCGCCGAGCCGCGCGACGTGGAACAGCCCGTAGAGCAGCCCCGCCGGCCCGTCGGCCACCACGACCGTGGCGCCGGCGGGCCGGGCGAGGGCATACCCTTCCTTACCTAGCGGCTGCCCGGGCGCGATCTCCGCACGAACGGCCGCTGCCTCCCCAGGCAGACAATCAAGATCAGTGAGTACGAGCAGGAGATCGGCGCCGTCCGCGTCCGGACTGCCGGCCGTCCCGTGCCAGACCCGACCACCGTAGCGTGCGCAGGCGCGCGTGACCTCATCGACCACGGTGCGCACAACCGGGCCGTCGCCGCCGCACACCACGACGCGCCGGGTGCCGATCGCCCGGAACGCCTGGTCCGGCAGCCACGCGGGGTCAGTCTTCACGGAGCACCAGCACCCCACCGGGCGGGAGCCCGATCGGGTCGCCCGCCTCAACGCGACCGCCGGTGAGCAGGTCGGCGCCGCCGGCGCGGGCGACGATGTCGACGGCGTCGGCGCCGTGGTTGAGCAGGAACCGCAGCCGGGTGCCGTCCGCGGCGACGCGCGTGGTCGTCTCCAGGTCGGGCACGTGCGGGTACGGGCCGCGCAGGTCGTGCCCGTCGAGCACCCGTTCCACGACCCAGGACACACCGGCCTGGTCGAGCCCGGCGCCGACGTACCAGCCGTGGCCGGCGCCGAACGCGTTGCGGGTCACGGCCGGCGTGCCGGCGTAGAAGTCGGCCCCGTACGTGCCGACGACCTCGGCGCCCTGCGGGACCACCAGCTCGAACAGCAGCCTCGAGGCGACCGTCGCGCCGCCGAGGGTGACCGGGTTGACCACGTCGGCCCCCCGGGCGTCCCACTCGTCGACCCGCACGCCCAGGAGCGGGCCGAGCGGCCCGGGCACGTCCGTGCCGAAGGCGTTGTTGTTCTCGTCGGCGCGCCCGGACAGGAACGTGGTCAGCACGGACCCGCCCCGGTCGGCCACCTGCTCCAGCCGCGCCGCCAGGTCACCCTTGACCATGTACAGCGCAGGGGCGACGACCACGTCGTACGACGACAGGTCGGCGGCCACGGGCAGCACGTCCACGTCGACGCCCGCGTCCCACAGCGCCCGGTAGTAGGCGAGCACCACGTCGAGGTAGCGAACCAGCCGCGACGGACCGTCGGTGATCTCCAGCGCCCACCAGCTGTCCCAGTCGAACAGCAGCGCCACGCCTGCCGGCGTGCGGGCTCCCAGGGTCGCGTCGCCGAGCCGCGACAGTTCCGCGCCCAGCGCGGCGACCTCGGTGAACACCCTCGTGTCCGACCGGCCCGCGTGCCCGATGACCGCGCCGTGGTACTTCTCGCACGCCCCGCGCGAGGCTCGCAGCTGGAAGAACAGCACGGCGTCGGCGCCGTGCGCGACGGCCTGCCAGCTCCACAGCCGCATGATCCCGGGGCGCTTGAGCGGGTTGACGTCGCGGCAGGCGGTGAAGCTCGGCGTCTGCTCCATGAGCCAGAACGGCGCGCCGTCCTTGAGGCCGCGCATGAGGTCGTGGGCGAGCGCCATCCGGGCGTGGGACCGGTCGTCGGGCGGGTAGTTGTCCCACGACGCGAAGTCCAGGTGCGGCGCCCACCGGTGGTAGTCGATCGGCCGGTACAGCCCCATGAAGTTCGTGGTCACCGGGATGTCCGGGCTGGACTCCCTGATCGCCGCCTTCTCGTCGATGAAGTTGGCGAGCAGCGCGTCGGAGGTGAACCGCAGGTAGTCCAGCGTCATCGTGGGGAACGCGGTGTGGTCGGGGCCGCGCCAGTGCTCGGTCAGCGCCGACGGCGGCTCGATCTGCGCCCAGTCGGTGAACGTGTGCGACCAGAACGTCGTGTACCAGGCCTCGTTGAGCGCGTCGAGGCTCCCGTAGCGGGCGCGCAGCCAGTCGCGGAACGCCTCGGCGCACAGGTCGCAGTAGCACGCCCCGCCGTACTCGTTGCCGACGTGCCACGCCACGACCGACGGGTGCGCGGCGTAGCGCTGCCCGACCCGGCGGGCCAGTTCGGCCGACAGCCGCCGGAACACCGGCGAGCTGGGGCAGGCGTTGTGCCGCTGCCCGTACCGGTGCCGGCGGCCCTCGAAGTCGGTGCGGTTGACCTCGGGATGGGCGCGGGCGAGCCACGGCGGCAGCGCGCCGGTCCCGGTGGCCAGGCAGACCGCCCGCCCCTCGGCGGCGGCCCGCTCCACGACGCGATCCAGCACGGCGAAGTCGTAGACGTCCGGCCCGGGCTGCGTCGACGCCCACGCGAACACCCCGACCGTGACCGTGTCGATCCCGGCCAGGTCGAACAGCTTGTAGTCCTCGTCCCACACCGTCTCGGGCCACTGCTCCGGGTTGTAATCGCCCCCGAAAAGCACCTTCATGCCGCCACCTCGCTTCGCGAGGCGACGGCATGAAGGAAACCTGCGCCGATGATTCGCTCGCGACGCTCGCTCATGCCGTGAACTCCCGTCGGACCGCGTCGAACAGGGGCCGGCTGTTGCGCAGCAGCATCGCCACGAACACCGAGCCCAGCAGGGCCGCGACGGCCTCCGACGAGACCCACACGACGCCGCCGGCCACGATGAGAAGGCAGGCGTTCGCGAGCGTGACGCCGGGCGTGCGGGTCAGAAAGTGCCCGGCGAGCCGCGCCACATCCCGTCCCCGGAACGCGAACAGCGACGTGATGACCAGCGCGTTCGTGGTCCACAGCGACGCCCCGGCCCCGACGAGCGCCAGCAGCACGGCCCACCACCCGGGCAGCCCGGTGGCCCTGAAGTTGGCCAGCCCCACGGCCACGATCGCGAGCCAGACGAGCGCCGGGACCCAGACCTTGAGCACGCCCACGGCATTGAGCCGGTACCCGCGCCAGAACGCCGCCGCCGGCCGCAGGTCGGCCACGTCCGCCCGCCGGTGGTGCAGGGCGTAGACGGCGGCGGACAGGGCCGGGCCCAGCGGCAGCGCGCACGCCGCGACGAGCGGCAGGTTGCTCACGTCCCGGTCGAGCAGGACCAGCACGACCAGCCCGGGCGCCGCGGTGACCAGCAGCAGGATCTCGACGACGAGCATGGTGTAGACCGTCGCGGCCGCCCGCGACAGCGGCCCCTCCCCGAACTCGCGCACGCCCGCGATGTTACTCATGCCCGTGCCCCAGCAGCCGCGCGTCCTCGTGCCACGGCGGCGTCTCGTCGACGACGGCACCCAGCTTCCGGTATGCGTCGATCACCTGGTCGACGTACGTGAACGAGTACCGGACGCCGTCGCAGAGCAGCCCGTGCCCACGGATGTACCGGAAGCCGATGTCGGACTGGACGAGCGCGAGCGAGTCCTGGTAGTCGCGACGCAGGGCGAGCTCGAACCGGCCGGTGCCGACGCAGAACCGCCATGCGTCGGACAGCCGGCCGGTCGGGCCGTCGGGGACGATGATCAACTTAGCCGTGTTCCTTCTTGTAGCGCTCGTAGGCGCCGTTGACCAGGTTCACGTACTGCTCCATGTTCTTGCCCTTGAGCTCGGCGACGTAGGCGTCCCAGTCGGTGAGCGGCCGTTGGCCCAGGATGAACTTGAGCGTCTGCTGGTTCACGTGGTCCTTGAGGCCCGTCTCCCACAGGGAGGCCTGCTCACGCTCGTCGGCGTTGAGCGGGTGCGGGGGCGGCTGCGGCAGCGTGCGCCGCGCCGTCATGACCTTCTGGAACTCCTTCTCCTCGGGCGAGAACTGCGACTCGAGGTGCTGGGTGCTGCCGCCGTAGGCGAACACGCCGTTGGCGAAGCCGTACTCCACCTGGAGGCTCTTGGGCGCGCCCGCGTTGATGCCGGCCCAGGTGATCTCCGGGTTCAGCTTGAAGTCGTTGGTGGCGTAGCCGCCCGTGTAGGTCGTGCCCTGCACGCCCCACTTGGCGAACATCTGGCCCTCGTCGGAGTACCACAGCCAGTCGATGAACTGCAGCATGGCCACGAAGTTCTTGCTGTCCCTGGCCTTCGCGGAGATCATGATGCCGTTCTCGAGGCGGGTGCCCTGCTTGACGGCGCCGAGCGGGCCCATCGGCTGCGGGATCTTGATGACGGTGGCGCCCGCGAGCTTCTCGATGTCCTTGCGGGCCTCGTTGACCAGGGTCTGCGCGTTGCAGCTGATGACGAACGACTTGCCGCTGGCGAACTTCTGCCGCGCGTTGTCGTCGGTCTGGGTGAAGCTCTCCGGGTCGAGCAGCTTCTCCTTCACCAGCCCGTTGAGGTACGTCAGCACCTGCTTGTACTGCTCGGTGGCGCCCGTGTACGCGAACTTGCTGGTCGCCGGGTCCCACTGCGCCGGCAGCCAGGCCCAGCCGGCCCAGGTGCCGTAGTTCTGGCTCGTGATGCTGAGCAGGTTGTTCGCGCCGGGGTTCGGCGGCGTGCTCCAGCGGTCGGAGAACGGGTAGTTGTCCGGATACGCCGCCCTCATCGTGCGCAGCATGGCGGCCACGTCGTCCCAGGTCTGCGGCGTGGCGATGCCCAGTTTGGTCATGATGTCGGTGCGCACGGCCAGCGAGTAGTCGATCCACACGTCCTCGTGCACGCCCGGCAGCAGGTAGAACTTGCCGTCGGCCTGACGCCACTGGTCAAGGTCGCCGTTCAGGTTCCACTTGGCGATCTTGTCCTTGAAGTGCGGCATGTAGTCGAGGTAGTCGCTGACGGGCAGGATGGCGCCGCCGGCGATGTACTGCTCCTCGTCGGGGTGGTACGTCTTCGGGATGATCGCGGGCGCGTCGCCGGCACTGATCATCACGGACCGCTTCTGGTTGTAGTCGCTGCCCGGGATGACGGTCGGCTCCAGGGTGACGTTCGTCCGCTTGGTCAGCTCGGAGAAGAAAAGCCACTCCTTCTTGTACGGATATGCCGCGTTCGACAGCAGCATGATCGGCAGGGTGATCGGCTCGGTGGCCTTGAACTGGTCACCGACCGCGTACTTCTCCATGGCGCCCGCGCGCTTGTCGTCGAGGTTGCCCCCGGACTCCTCGCTGTCGCAGCCGGCGAGCGCGCCGCCGACGACCGCGGCGGCACCCGCGACCCCGGCGGCGGCCAGAACCTGCCGCCTCGAGAGTGTGGACATGACGGCTCCCTTTCGGTGGATTGAGGGGTGTCGCTATCCCTTGACGGCGCCGAGCATCACGCCCCGGACGAAGTACCGCTGGATGAAGGGATAGACGAGCATGATGGGCAGGACGGTGAGCACGATCGTCACCGCCTGGATGTTGGCCCCGATCTGCAGCGCGGTCTCGCTGGCGGTGCCGATGTCGGACCCGCCGGTAGCGCCGGCGATCAGGTTGCGCAGATAGACCGTGACCGGGAACAGGTCGGTCCGGTCGAGGTAGAGGAACGCGCTGAACCACGAGTTCCAGAAGGTCACGGCGTAGAACAGGACCATCGTGGCGATAACGGCTTTCGACAGTGGCAGCACGATCCGCCCGAAGATCCCGTACGTGCTGAGCCCGTCGACGGCCGCGGCCTCCTCGAGGTCGACCGGCAGGCTCTCGAAGAACGCCTTCATCACCAGCAGGTTGAACACGTTGATCGCGTTGGGCAGCACGATGGCCCAGATGGTGTTGCGCAGCCCGAGCCCGCTGACGAGCACGTAGTTGGGGATCAGACCGCCGTTGAAGAACATCGTGAACAGCGCGACGCCGACGAGCAGCCCGCGCCCCTTGAGGTGGTGCTTGGACAGCACGTACGCGTAGCAGGTGGTCAGGACCATCGCGATGGCGGTGGCGACGACCGTGTAAAGAAGGGTGTTGCGGTAGTTGGTCCAGAACACCGGGTCCGACATCACCGTCTTGTACGTGGTGAGGTTGAACCCCTTCGGCAGCAGGTTCACCTGCCCGGACCGGATGTAGTGCTCGCCGCTGAACGAGCGGGCGAGGACGTTGCCGAAGGGGTACAGCGTCACGACCACCACGCCGAGCAGGATCACCGTGTTGACGACGTTGAAGACCCGGGCCCCCCGGCTCTGCCTGATCTTCACCACAGGCTCGCTCCCACCGTGCGGCGGGAGATCGTGTTCGCGCTGAGCACGAGGATCAACCCGATGATCGACTCGAACAGGCCGATGGCGGCGGCGTAGCTGAACGACCCGGAGACCACACCGACCCGGTACAGGTACGTCGAGATGACGTCCGCCGTGGGGTAGGTCAGCGGGTTGTACAGCAGCAGGATCTTCTCGAAGCCGACCGCCATGAACGTGCCGATGTTGAGGATCAGCAGGGTGACCGCCGTGGGCCGGATGCCGGGCAGCGTGACGTGCCAGGTCTGGCGCCAGCGGTTCGCGCCGTCCATGCGCGCCGCCTCGTACAGGTTGTCGTCGATCGTGGTGAGCGCGGCGAGGTAGAGGATCGTGCCCCAGCCGACCGTCTGCCAGACCTCGGAGGAGACATAGATGGTGCGGAACCATTCGGGCTGCTGCATGAACGGGATCCGGTCGTGGCCGACCGCCTGCAGCGCCTGGTTCACCACGCCGTCCATGGACAGGATCTGGAAGATCAGACCGGCCACGACCACGATGGACAGGAAGTGCGGCAGGTACGACACGGTCTGCACGAACCGCTTGAAGAACCGGCTGCGCACCTCGTTGAGCAGGAGCGCCAGCACGATCGGCAGCGGGAACAGGAAGAGCAGGGTCAGCACGCCGAGCAGCAGCGTGTTCGTGAAGACGTGCCAGAACGTGGGGTCGCCCAGGAACAGCTTCACGTACCGCAGGCCCACCCAGCGCTCGCCGAACAGGCTCCCGCCGGGCGTGTAGCGCCGAAAGGCGATGACGTTCCCGAGCATCGGTACGTATCGGAAGATGGCGAAAAACAGCAGGGGCAGGAGCGCCAACGAGTACAGCCGCCAGTCCCGTCGAAGGGCCCTTCGCCACGTCAGCCGCCGCGGCTTTGGCAGCTCATTCGCCATTTCAGCCCTTCTGTCCAGGCGCCGAGCCACGCCGGCCGCGCCGACGTGGCTTCGAAAGTTTCGTAAAATCTAAATTGCCTGGCCGCAAATTAATCGACTCATGCCCATGCGTCAAGGAGTCTCCCGCGCCGGCGGCACACCGTTTCGCCCAGCGGCACAGCGTCAGCGACGAGCGGTTATGGGAGATCGAGAATGGATCTGTGCGGTCCAAATAGGATAAATAGATCGAGGTCACATGCAGATTGTTCAATATATTTGCCCACGGTGCGGTGCGTGTATGACGCTTTCCTGTCCCGCCGCACACCTAACTGCCCAATGAGCACAGAGCGGGTGCCACCTGACGGATCACCTGCTGCGCGGTCAGGCCACTAACGCACCACGTCAGGCAGGCGCGACCGAGTGGCCTGCAGCCGATCCAGCATCACGGCGAGGAACCGGCGGCTCAGTTCGTACCCGAGCGCCGGGTCGCGGTCGCACAGCCGCAGCACGCCGGCCGCGTCGAACTCGATGGCCTGCGTCGGCGCCACGGCCACCGCGCCGAAGTGCCAGGTGCGGGGCACAAAGAGCCAGGACCAACCGAGCACCGCACCAGGGCCCAGCGTGTCCACCACGACCTCGCCCCGGCCGCGCACGGTGGTGTCCAGCGCGACCCGGCCCTCGACGAGCAGCCAGAAGCGACGGGCCGGGGTGCCCTCGTGGAAGAGCCGGTCGCCGGCGTGCCGGGCTGACCGGCACGCGTGGTGCGACATGGGCTCCAGCCACTCGACCGGCAGTCCCGCGAGGAACGGATGCGCGGCGAGCCGGTCCTGCATCGTGTCGATGACCATGATGTCCTCCTCTGCGCGGGTGGTCAGCTCACGAAGGTGCGCACCGCCGCGGCCAGCGCGGCCAGGCCCTTCTTGGCGTCGGCGAAGTACATTCCGGTCGCCGGTCGGGTGTAGAGCTCGTTGTCCAGTCCGGCGTACCCGTGGCCCATCGAGCGTTTGATCACCACGACGGTCCGCGCGTGGTCCACGTTGAGGATCGGCATGCCGGAGATGGCGTTGCCGGGGCGGCGGGCGGCCGGGTTCGTCACGTCGTTGGCGCCGACGACGAGCGCCACGTCGGCGCGCGTGAACTCGGGGTTGGCCTCGTCCATGTCCAGCAGTTGCTCGTACGGCACGTTGGCCTCCGCGAGCAGCACGTTCATGTGCCCGGGCATCCGGCCGGCCACGGGATGGACGGCGTAGGTGACCTCGACGCCGTGCGCGGTCAGCACGTCCGCGAGCGCGGCCATCTCATGCTGCGCCTGGGCGGCCGCCAGCCCGTACCCGGGCACGACGACGACCTTGGCGGCGTAGGCGAGCTGGATCGCGACGTCGTCGGCGGTGACCGCGCGCACCGGACCGCCCGCGGCGCCGGCGGTCGGCGCGTCCGCGCCCGTGCCGAAGCCGCCGACGATGATGTTCGGGATCGACCGGTTCATCGCGTCGGCCATCAGCTTGGTGAGGATGCCGCCGGAGGCGCCGACGAGCGCGCCCGCGATGATGAGGACGGTCTCGCCGAGCACGAACCCGGCCATCGCGACGGCCGTGCCGGTGAAGGCGTTGAGGAGCGAGATGACCACCGGCATGTCGGCGCCGCCGATCGGCAGGACCATGGTCACGCCGAAGGCGAGCGCGGCGGCCGCCAGCAGCGCGAGCGCGACGGCGCTGTCGGGCGCGACGGCCAGCCAGGCGCCGGCGCCCAGCATGGTCACGCCGAGCGCGGCGTTGACGACGCGGCTGCCCGCGAACACCACCGGGGCGCCGGAGACCATTCCCTGCAGCTTCGCGGCCGCGAGCAGCGAGCCGGTGAAGGTCACCGCGCCGATCGCGATGTCGACGGCGGCCGGCACGCCCACCCTGACCGTGAGCGCCTCGCCGGGTCCGATGAGGTCGCTGACCGCGAGCAGGGCCGCGGCGCCGCCGCCGACGGCGTTGAACAGGCTGACCAGTTGGGGCATGGCCGTCATCCGCACCGACCGGGCGGCGTAGAACCCCGCCGCCGAACCCGTGGCGGCGCCGGCGACCAGGACGAGCCAGCCGGTCGCCGTGATGGTCGCGTCGCGCACGATGACGACACCCGCGCCGAGGACGGCCGCGCCCATCGCGCCCGCGGAGAGCAGGTTGCCGGCGCGCGCGGTGGCCGGATGGTTCATCAGGTGCAGACCCAGCACGAAGCAGGCCGCGGCGGCGAGCATGACGTAGCCGACCAGGGTGTCCATGCCTCAGCCCTCCGGGGCCCGACGCGAGCGGAACATGCCGAGCATGCGGTCGGTGACGACGTACCCGCCGACCACGTTGGCCGCCCCGAACGCCACGGCCAGGAACGCGACGACGTAGCCGACGGCGTCGTGGGCGGACGCGGCCACGTACAGGGCGCCCACCAGCACGACCCCGTGGATCGCGTTGGCGCCCGACATCAGCGGGGTGTGCAGGGTCGCCGGGACCTTGCTGATCACCTCCACCCCCACCAGCAGGCTCAGGGTGAAGATGGTGACCGCCGTGAGCAGGTCCGGGCTCATCGGGTTCCTCCATTGGGGAGCCGCGCCGCGCCGGCGTGGGTGACGACCATGGCCGAGGTGATCTCGTCGGTGAGGTCGATGGCGAGTTCGCCGTCGACCACCAGGTGCTCCAGCACCGCGACGATGTTGCGGGAGTATGCCGTCGACGCGGCCGGGGCCATCGTGGACGGCAGGTCGGCGGCGCCGATGAGGGTCACGCCGCCGTCGGTGACCACGGTGGCGTCCGGGGACGAGCCGGCCACGTTGCCGCCTCNCTCGCGCTCGCCGCCGAGGACAACACGGTCGGCGACGAGGTCGCGGCGGCGCTGGCCGCCGCCCTGCCGGGCAGCGGCCTGCGGCGCCTGGACCTGCGCAACACCGGCGTGACCGGGCGCGGCGCCCGGCTGCTCGTCGCCGCCCTCGACGCGGGCACCGACCTCGAGCTGCTGGGTCTCGGCACCGGCGTGCCGCGCCGGCTCAAGCGGGTCGCCGCCGTCGCCCTACGTCCTGCCACCCCGGCCCCCGAGGACATCATGGCCATCGCGAGCGTGTACCGATGACGGACAAGACCCTGGCCCGGCGCGCGTTCGTCGACCACAACGCCACCAGCTGGCTGACGGCCCGCCGGTTCGCGGTCCCCGCCCGGATGGTGGCCGGGGCCGGTGAGCGCCGTCTCGCCGGCGACTGGCGGGGCGCCTGCGCGGCCGCTGGCGTCGACGTCGCCATCGACCTGCCGGACGTGGCCAACAGGTTCGGCGCGGAGGTGGCCGGCCGGGTCGAGGACGACCTGCGCCATCTCGTGCCCGATCTCGTACGGTGGCATCTGCCACGCCGGGGCCGGGACGGCATGGGCCTGCTCACGCCCGATCGGAAGATCCGGCTCGCCGCCTACGGCGACGTCACGCTGTACGTCGTCACGCCCGCCCACATCGAGCGCCCGCAGCGGCCGGAGCTGCGCCTCGCGCCGCTCCCCCTCGCCCGGGGGCGCCAGGACGACTGGATCCAGGGCCGTTACCTGTGGGATGCGCGCGAGACCCACCTGTTGCTGCACCGGGTCGGCGGCGGCGACCGGACGCCGTTCTTCGACCGCGACGGTCGGCCCCGGGCCGCGGATGGCGTGGACAACGACCCGGTCGCGCTGATGGAACGGGTCCTGACCCTGCAGGACGCGGGCGAGGTCGAGCAGGCGTGGGCCGTCGCCGGGGTGCCGGCGACCTTCCCGGAGGCCAAGCGGCGGTGGGGCGACCCGGGCGCCGATGACCAGTTCCCGGAAGGGTTCGGGGCGATGGTCCCGGCGCTCGTTCCCGTCGCCCGACGGCTGCTGAACGGGCCGGACGCACCGGACGGGATCCTGCTGCGGCCGTCCTTCGGCTGGACGTCGCCCGTGCTGCTGCGCCTGGACGACGGCGAACTGCGGGCGTCGCGGGCGGACCGGAACACCCGCGACATGCTCGAGCTGCACCGGGTGCACTGGCAGCGGTTCCCCGACGTCGAACTGCTGCGCACCGACCGGATCACGACCGCCGAGCTGCACCCCCTGGTGCGTGCGGCGCTGTTCCCGGACGAGGCCGACCCGGGCTACCAGCCGCGCGTGCCGTCCGTCGCCGCGACGGCGGTGCCGGTGCGCTGCCGCGGGCAGTGGCACAAGGTCGGCTGGCGCGACGGGCGCACGTACACCCACGACCACACCGAGGAGGAGGCGCAGCGCGAGCGCGTCATGCGCGCCCTCGGCGGCGAGGTGCCCGGCTGCTTCACCGTCGCCGAGACCTGGCAGGGGTCGACCACGGCCCGGCTGCCCCGGGCCCTGCGCGAACTGCGCAGCCACGCCCTGACGGCGCTGGCGCACGGCAACGCCGACGAGTTCACCCACCTGCTGGACGTGGGCGTCGACCCGGTCGGCGTGCGCGACCGGTGGAACCGGGGGCCGTTGCACAAGCTCGCGAAGCTGCACGGCGACCAGGAGGCGCTGCTCAAGCGGCTGCTCGCCGCCGGCATGGACATCAACGGCCGCGACGGGAAGGAGCGCACCCCGCTCGCCGCCGCCCTCTTCGACGGCGCGTCCGCCGACCTGGCCCGCGCCATGCTGGACGCGGGTGCCGACCCCCTCGCCGTCGACATCGCCAGCGACTCGACGCTGCACCTGCTCCGCTCGACCGAGGCCGACCGTATCGTGCCGTGGCTGGTCGAGGCGGGCGTCAGCCTCACCGACACCGACGAGTACGGGCGCCCGCCGCTCCTGGCCCAGGTGCTGACCTCCGCGCCGGCCGCCACGCTGCGGGCCACCCTCGACGCGGGCGCGGACCCCAACTGCTCCGACGAGTACACCGAACAGACCATTCTCGAGATGATCGACCAGTACGACCGGGACGACCTCGACTTCCTGGTGGCCGCGGCGAAGGCGGCCGGGGTGGCGGAGCCCGAGTACGCGGACGACGACGATGACTGACCCCCGGGCCGCGCGCACGTGAGCCCACCCGAGGGCCGCTCCGCTCGCAGCGTCTTCGTCAACGCCAACGCGACCGGCTGGCTCGCTGCCCGCCGGTACGGCATGCCGGCGCGGATGGTGGCCGGGGCGACCGCGCGGCGCGAGGCCGGGGACTGGCGGGGCGCCTGCGCGGCCGCCCGGTTCGACGTCCATATCGACCTAGCGGACGTCGCCGACCGGCACGGCAACGAGATCGCGGCGCGGCTCACCGACGACCTGCGCCGCCTCGCGCCCGACCTGGTGCGGTGGCACCTGCCGCGGCACGCCGCGGGCGGCTCGGGCCTGCTGTTGCCCCGCTGGCGGGTCGCGCTGGCCTGGTACTGCGACAGTCTCGCGCTGTACGTGCGCAACCCGGTGGCCGACGAGCGTCCCCAGGTCCCGCAGCTGCATGTCGGCGACCCCCGGACGCGTCAGCCGTTGGAGGACTGGGCCGGATCGCGGTACCTGTGGGACGCCCACGCCACCCACCTGCTGCTGCCCCGGTTCGGGGGTGACCGGGCACCGTTCTTCGCCCGCGACGGGCGCCCGTACCGCGCCGACGCCGCCTCCGATGACCCGGTGGCGCTCCTGGAACGGGTCATCGACCTGCAGGACGAGGGCCGGATCGGGCAGGCCTGGGAGATCGCCGGCGTCACGTCCGACCTGCAGCCGAGCGACGAGTACGCCCGACGTTCGCCCGAGGCGGCCTTTCCCGAGGCGTTCAGCGCGATGGTCCCGGTGCTGGTGCCCGTGGTCCGACAGATGCTGGAGCGGCCGTCCGGGCCGCCGATGGTCATGGTTCGGGGCACCAACGACTGGGGTGGGCAACGCGTGCTGCTGTCCCTCGGCGCGCCCGGACAGCTGATAGCGACCCATCGCCACTGGTCCACCGCCGACGTCGAGAACGTCCCCCGCCTGGACCGGCCGCTGTGGCAGCGACCGGCCGACCTGGAGCTGCTACGCACCGGACGGATCAGCAGCGACGAGGTCCACCCGCTGGTTCGGGCCGCGCTGTTCCCGGACCAGCCGGACCCCGGCTACCACCCGCCCGCGCCGGCTCTGGACGTGTCGGCGGTCCGGGTGCGCTGCGGCAGACAGTGGCACCAGGTCGGCTGGCGCGACGGGCGGCCGTACACCCATGAGCACACCGAGGAGGAGGGACGCCGCGAACGCGTCCTGCGCGCCCTCGGCGGCGAGGCACCGGCCTGCGTCAACGCCGTCGACGCCTGGCACGG
Source organism: Luedemannella flava (assembly GCF_039528515.1). Taxonomy (NCBI): domain Bacteria; kingdom Bacillati; phylum Actinomycetota; class Actinomycetes; order Micromonosporales; family Micromonosporaceae; genus Luedemannella; species Luedemannella flava. Next base: position 209,619 of record NZ_BAAALT010000003.1, on the reverse strand, counting down.
GGCGACCAGGTCCCGGCTGCCCCGGCCGCTGAAGCAGCTGCGCTGGCACGCGGTCGCGGCGATCACCCATGGCGACACCGACACGTTCGTCAGCGTGCTCGACATGGGCGTGGACCCGAGCGGTCTGCGCGACCGCTGGGACGCCGGACCCTTGCACCACCTGGTCAAAATCGGCGGGGTGACGCTGCTCAACCGGCTGCTCGCCGCCGGCCTCGACATCAACACCCGCGACCTGTTCGGCCGCACCCCGCTGGCCGGGGTGCTCTACGACGGCGGCTCCGCGAGCCTCTTCCACGCGCTCATCGCCGCCGGCGCCGATCCGCTCACCATCGACCGGACCGGCGGCAACCTGCTGCACGTGCTGCGCTCGCCGGACGCCGCCGAGATCGTGCCGTGGCTGGTCACGGCGGGCGTCGACGTGAACCGTCAGAGCACGCAGCGGTACACCCCGCTCATGACCCAGGTGCAGGTCGACTCTCCGGCGGAGGTCATGCGGGCGATGCTCGCGGCCGGCGCCGACCCGGCCGCCGGCGATACGTACCGGCGCCAGTCGCTCCGCTACATGATCGATAACTCCAAGCGGGACGACCTCGACTTTCTTCGCGCCGCCGTTACCGCCGCTTACGACCGGAAAGAACAATGACCAGCGAAGATCAGTTGATGTTGGCCGACACGTTGGTGCGGCGCATCCGGGGCGCGCGCACCGAGCCCGCCACGAGCAGTCAGGCCGACGCGTTGGCGCTGGCCGTGGCAGCCAACCTGCCCGTCCTGCTGTGGGGCGAGCCGGGCATCGGCAAGTCCGCGACGCTCGAACAGCTCGCCGCCGCGCTGGCGCTGCCGCTGGAGACCGTGATCGCGAGCATCCACGAGCCGAGCGACTTCTCCGGGCTGCCGATCATCGGGGAGGACCCGGCCAACCAGGGCGTGCCGATGGCGCCGCCGGACTGGGCGGTGCGCGTCGCCCGTATCGGCAAGGGTCTGCTCTTTTTTGACGAGTTGTCGTCCGCGCCGCCGGCCGTGCAGGCGGCGCTGCTGCGGGTGGTGCTGGAGCGGCGCGTCGGCAGCCTGACGCTGCCCGAGCAGGTGCGCATCGTGGCGGCGGCCAACCCGCCGGCCAGCGCGGCCGACGGCTGGCACCTGAGTCCGCCGCTGGCCAACCGCTTCGTGCACCTGAACTGGACGCACGACCCGCGGGTCGTGGCGCGCGGCCTGTCCGGGACGTGGCCGGCGGTGACCGTGCCGACGATCAAGCCGGAGCGGGTGGACGCGGCGCTCGCGCGCGCCCGGGGCATCCTCGCCGGCTTCCTCACCGCGCGGCCGGGCCTGGCCCACCACATGCCCGCCGACGCGCAGGCCCGGGGCCGCGCCTGGCCGTCGCCGCGCACCTGGGAGATGGCGTTGCGGCTGCTGACCTTCGCCGACGCCTGCGGGGCCGACCGGGAGCCGCTCGGCGCGGCGCTGGTCGGCGCGATCGGCGACGGCGCGGGCATCGAGCTGCTCACGTTCGCCGAGGAGCTCGACCTGCCCGACCCCGACCGGGTGCTCGCCCGGCCGGAGGCGTTCGCGCTGCCCGAGCGCGGCGACCGGCAGCTGGCGTTCCTCACCGCGGTGGTCGCGGCCGTGCAGGCCAACACGAGCCAGCAGCGGTGGGAGGCCGGCTGGGTCGTGCTGGCCAAAGCGGTCGACGCGGGCGTGCCCGACGTCGCCGCCCGGGCCGCGGCCGACCTCGCGGCCATGCGCGACCCGCGCTGGCCGGCCCCGCCGCAGCTCGACGCGTTCGTCAACATCCTCGCGCTGTCCGGGGCGCTGGTCTGAGCGCGCTGGACCGCACGAAGCTGCTGGCGGCCCGCTACCGGGCGGCCAGCGACCGGCCGTACCTGGCGTCGGCGCTGTACACGCTCGCCGTCGTGCCCTCCGAGATCGTGCCGACCATGGCGGTGGACCGGCTGTGGCGGTGCTACGTGAACGCCGGCTTCGTCGACGGCACGCCGGTGAACGAGCTGGCCGGGGTGTGGATCCACGAGGTGTCGCACCTGCTGCGCGACCATCACGGGCGGGCCGAGCGGCTGCCCGCGCAGTTGCAGGGCGACCGTGCCCGGGTCAACCTCGCCCAGGACTGCGAGATCAACGACGACCTGGTCGCCGACGGGTTGGCGCTACCGCGCGACCACATCCGGCCGGCGACGTTCGGGCTGCCCAATGGGCTGCTGTTCGAGCAGTACCTGCCGGACATCCCTGCGCAGCCGCCATGCCCGCGCTGCGGCTCCGGCGTCTACGGCGGCGTGGAGCCGTGGGACCTGGGGCCGGACGGCGCGGCGACGTCGGTGTCCCCCACCGAGGCGGACGCGATCCGCCGGATCACGGCCGACGCGATCCGGTCCCACCAGCGCACCCGCGGCTCGGTGCCGAACGGCTGGCGCCGCTGGGCCGACGAGGTCCTCGAACCCACCGTCGACTGGCGCCAGGTGCTGGCCGGCAACGTCCGGCAGGCGGTCGCCTGGGCGGGCGGCGCGGTCGACTACACGTACCGGCGGCCGTCGCGGCGCTCGGCCAGCCAGGCCACCGTCGTGCTGCCCAGCCTGCGCCGCCCCGTGCCGTGCGTGACGATCGTGGTGGACACCTCCGGTTCGATGTCGGACGACGACCTCGCCGAGGCGATGGCGGAGGTCGCCGGCGTGCTGCGCGACATCGGCATCCGCGGCAACCGGGTCACCGTCCTGTCCTGCGACGCGGCCGTGCACGTGGTGCAGCACGTCTCCCGCGCCGAGGAACTGGAGTTCTCCGGCGGCGGGGGCACCGACATGCGCGAGGGGATCACGGCCGCGCTGGCGCAGCCGCAGCGCCCGGACGTGATCGTGGTCCTCACCGACGGCTTCACCCCCTGGCCCGACGAGCCCGTCGGCACGCGGGTGATCGCCGGCCTCATCGGCGGGGATCCGCCGCCGCCGCCCTCCTGGATCGAGTCCGTCCGCGTCAACGACTAGTGATGCCGGCCGGAGTTGCCCTTCTTCAGGCGCATCGAGTCCGACTGGTTGACCATGGTGGCCGACCGGCTCGACCGGGCCCGGTCCGCCATCGCCTGCTCATGGGCGGTTTCACGGGCGGACGCCTGGTGCGGGCGGGCCTGTGGAGCACCCGGCCCGGCCGACAAGGGCTCCTCCTCGGCGGCCCTCGCCGCGTGGTGCAGGACGTCCGACGGCGGGGTGAGATGCCTGCGATTGGACATATGAGAACGCTACTCGGATCCGCCGCGTTGTACCCCGTGATCTGCGAATCCTCCGGCCAAGAGCCATGCGGACGTTCTCGCCCCGTCTGTGGGCGGCTGCCGACCTGGTGACGCCGATGGCCATCCGCGTCGCGGCGACGTTGCGGTTGGCCGACCACATCGCGGCCGGCTCCGTCCCGGCCGCGACCGCGGCCGCCGTGACGGACGCGGACCCGGACGCGTTGGAGCGCCTGATGGGCCACCTGGTGACCGCCGGCGTTCTGGTCCGCACGACGACCGGCGGGTATGGCCTGACGGCCCTGGGACGACCTGGCGTCCGATTCCGAGCTGTCCCAGGCTGATCGGACCCCCGATCGATGAGCTCGACCTGGCCCCGCTGGCTTTCCAGAAGATCCGCCGACCCCGGGCGTCGGGGATGGACGACGCCACTCCAGCCCGTGGGCCCGTCTCGAAGTCGCTGACAGCAGTGGTGACCTGTCGGCGTGCTACCGCTCACGCTCGAACATCGAACTGCGCTCGGCGCACCTCACCGATCTCCACGGTCCATAGCAGCTCGGTGAGGTGATCGACCGCCCTGGCGAGATAGCGGCGGTAGGTGCTCATCGGCAGGCCGAGGACCTCGGCCGCGGCTTCCTGGGTGGGGGCCGCACGTAGATAGGTGCGGTGCAGGACAGCGCGGAGCTGGTCGCCTTTCGGCTCGTCGCCGAGGCACGTCACGGCGTTTTCGATCGTGGCCCGGAGTTGGGCGACGTCGGGTCCGGTAGCGGTCGCCGCGAGCGCGGAACCCATGAGCGGGTTGGCGGCGAGGTGATCGGGTCGGTGCAGGGTCTGCAGCGCCGTACGGATCGCGACGGCGAAGCGGGCCCGGTCGAGCGCGGGCGGGCGCATGATGGCCGCGGGCGGCGGTCCGGTGTCGCCGGAGTGCCCGCGTTCGCGCATCAGGTCGAGCCAGTCCTCGACCGGCACGCGTCGCCAGTCGATGCCGTAGACGACATGCTGCAGGCCGTCGACGTCCGCCTCGGTCAGCCGGGTGAAGGCGAGGTACTCGAAGAAGGGCTCCCAGTACCCGATGTCGACGGTGGTGGCGAACGACCAGGCGAGTGGGCTGGTCGACCATTCGATGATGCTCGACACGCTCGCGACCAGCACCGCGTAGAGGTCACGTTGATGTTCCCGCGCCCCGGCGAGGAACCGGGTGATGTCGACGTGTTCCCCGGGACGGACCGGCCCCTCCCGCGCGACGTGGTCGAGCACGGCGCGCACGACCGGGTCCCGCTCCTCCAGCGGCGAACCGGTCGGGCACCGCAGGTGGTGGGCGAAGCCGGCGACGTCATCGCCGGTCCGGACAACGCTGAGCCGCTCGGGTTGTTCGCTGAGCCAGGCACGGGCGAACCGGGCGCTCGTCGGCCCCTCGAACTTCTCGATGATCGCGCAGATCTGGTCGTGTTCGTCGGGACGGGCCGGCACCACCGCGGCGGAGCCCTGGGCGCGAAGCACGGAGATCGCGGCCGCCAGCGGGCCTTTTCGGTGCAGGAAGTTCAGCTGTTGGGCATAGGGCTGCCGGTCAACGCCGGTGGCGGCTCGCAGGCCGGCCAGTGCGTGGGCCTGAACGATCCGCCGATAGGCGGCATACCGCTCGGGCGAGCGGCGTTCGAACTCGGCGTCCAGCACATCGCGGGCCAGGTCGTGGATGAACAGCCCACGCGGGCCGGCCGTGACGAACGGCTGCCGTGCCAGCCACTGCCACACCACGGCAGCGTCGGCGCCGACCACCTGTCGAAGCAGGTCCTCGGTCGTCAACCACGCGAGGGCGCAGGTCGCGAGACCGATCAGATGGGCCTCGCCCGGCGTGTCGCGCAGGAACGACGCCAGCAACGCCGAGACCAGGTCGGGTACGTCGGCCAGCGTGTCAGGTACCTCGCCGGTTTCGGCAAGGTCGGCGAGCAGGGCCATGGTCAGGGGATGGCCGCGCCCGAGTCGCAAAAGATGCGGCCGGACGGACGGGTCGACGCCGGCGTGGGCGAGGAGTTCGAAGCTCTCGGCCGGGACCAAAGGATCGAGGCGGTGGACCGCCACGAGGTGCCGCCATCCCGGGTCGGTACGCCAGGGGGCGGCGGGCGGATCCCGGCCGGCCAGGACGACGACGTTGTCGGCGCTCAGACCGGGGACGAACACGTCGCGCAGCCAGACGTCGACCGGGGCCATCTGCTCATAGCCGTCCACGAGCAGGACGGCGCCGGCGGGCAGCGACGCGACCGTGTCGTCGCCCGGGCGAAGGCCGAGAGCAGTGGCCATCCCCTGGGGCGACGGGTCGATATCGCGACCGTCGACGTGGATGACCGGCCGGCCGGCCGCGAGGGCACGCGCACGCAACTCCAGCAGCAGGGTGGTCTTGCCGATGCCTCCTTCGCCGTGCACGAACAGCAGTCGCTGCGGCGATCGCTTGTCGAGGGCGTCGTCGAAGCTGGCCACCTCACGACGGCGCCCCACGAACCGCTCCCGCCTGGCGTTGTCCAGCAGGTCGCCGAGGCGCGTGGACATGCCGTCACCTCCCGTTCGTCCGGCACCAGCGCGATTTCATGGTCCGCCCACCCGCGGCGTTTGGACAGTGACTGGCAGCAATGTGACCTGGAGAGTGAACACCCGCGCGGCCGATCCTCGGGTATCCACACGAGGAGGGCAGCACCATGACACGAACGTCGACCAGACTCGGCGCTATCGCGGCAACCTGCGCGCTGGCAACGGCCGGCCTCATCGCCGTGAGCCCATCGCCGGCCTTCGCGGTCGTTCCGGACAACTGCGGTCCGTACTCAGGCGGGAACGTTCCTGCCGGGTACGCCGTACGGGACCTGACCGTTCTCGGCCCTCTCTACAACGGTGCCAATGAGCCGGGCCCGGTGTTCGTGATCGGCAGCAGCCAGGCGGACACCATCGTCGGCAGTGCTTTCAACGACGCCATCTGCGCGCGGGGAGACGACGACTTCGTCGACGGCCTCGGCGGCGAGGACGAGATCTACGGCGGCAACGGTGCCGACGTGATCTACGGCGGGGAGGACAGCGACTTCATCAGTGGCGGACCGCAGGGCGATGAGATCCACGGCGACGCCTTCAACGGCGGCGGCAGTGGGAACGACGTGATCCAGGGCGGCGACGGCTACGACAGCGGGGACGGCGACGCCGGAGTCAACTCGTGCGTGGGCGTGGAGTTCCGCACCAACTGCTGAGATGCCGGTCGTCCACCAGCGAGACCTAGTGGATGTGCCGCCCCCGGGCGTCGGGGATCCCGGACTTGCGGAAGAAGTACGCATTGATCTGGTCGCGCCACTCCTGGGCGCAGCGCACCTGCTCGTCCAGGAGTTGCGCGACCCGCGCGTGCCGGGCGGCGTTCACGAAGTCGGCGATCTCGGCCCAGCGCCGGCGCATCTCCACGACCTTGGTGACGCCGTCGAAGTGCGTGTCGTAGATGTGCTGGATGAGCGGCAGCCCGCTACGCAGGACGTGCGAGTACGGCACGTGGTGGAAGAAGAGGAGCAGCTCGTCGGGGCAGGACGCCACCGACTCGTAGACGTCGCGCCACGGCGCCGGGTACTGGCCCGTGTATCCCGTCCCCGAGGCACGGGTGCGGTCCACACCCACCCCGTCCCGGTCGGCGAAGTGGTAGGTCCCCCACGGCGTGTACTCGTACCCGTCGACACCGGGGCCGTAATGGGATCCCGGGTTCACCATGAATCCCACGCCCAGCGGGGCCGTGTAGGACTCGTAGACCTGCCATGACGAGTCCATGATCTCGTGCAGCGCCGACCGCAGCACGGACGGGCACGGCGCGAAGGTCAGTGAGATCCACTCGTCCAGGACGTCCAGCGGGTCGAGGAACGGGTCCCACGCCAGCCGGCCGAAGGCGTACAGGTTGGCCTGGGCGAGCGGGTGTCCGGTCCAGAACGGGTCGTCGCCCACGTTGGACACGGCGACCAGCCCGCCGCCGTCGCCCGCCACGGACGCGACCGCCCGCCCGTCCGGCCCCCATGGCCGGAACCGCAGGATCGAGGCCCACAGCGGCCCGAGATAGCACACGTGCCGCTGCTGGCCGGTGTACTCCTGCGTGACCTGCAGCTCCACCGCCACCGAGGTCGACGGCATCGCGGCGATGACGGGCGAGACGGGCTCGCGGGTCTGGAAGTCGATCGGACCGTACTTGACCTGCAGGATCACGTTGTCCGCGAACTGGCCGTCGAGCGGCGCGAAGTGGTCGTAGGCCGCCCGCGCGCGGTCGGTGGTCCGGTCCCGCCAGTCCTGGCGGTGGTTGTAGACGAACGCCCGCCAGTGCACGACGCCGCCATGGTCGGACAGCGCCGCGGCCAGCGCGTTCGCCCCGTCGGCGTGGGTGCGCCCGTACCCGAAGGGACCGGGCTGCCCCTCCGAGTCGGCCTTCACCACGAACCCGCCGAAGTCGGGGATGGTCGCGTAGACGTCCGCGACCGCCGAGGACCACCACTCGCGGACACGAGGATCCAGCGGATCAGCCGTTGGCAGACCGCCGAGGACCATCGGCGACGCGAAGCTCACCGACAGGTGCGTGCGGATCCCGAAGGGCCGCAGTACATCGGCGATGGCAGCGACGTCGCCGAGCCGGTCGGTGAGCAGCCGTGCCTCGGTCGCGTGCACGTTGACGTTGTTGACCGCGACCGCGTTCACCCCGATGGCGGCCAGCAGCCGGCCGTACTCCCGTACCCGATGAAGGTCGCGTGGCTCGCCGGCGCGCCAGAAGATCGACCCACCCGCGTAGCCGCGCTCCACCTGCCCCATCACCGGATGGACGTCGATGTTGTCCCAGTGGTCCAGCATCCGCCGCGCCGACGCGGGCCGGTGGACCTCCAGCGGGCGCCAGCCGTCGAACGCCGCCTCGCCGAGCCGCGCGACGTGGAACAGCCCGTAGAGCAGCCCCGCCGGCCCGTCGGCCACCACGACCGTGGCGCCGGCGGGCCGGGCGAGGGCATACCCTTCCTTACCTAGCGGCTGCCCGGGCGCGATCTCCGCACGAACGGCCGCTGCCTCCCCAGGCAGACAATCAAGATCAGTGAGTACGAGCAGGAGATCGGCGCCGTCCGCGTCCGGACTGCCGGCCGTCCCGTGCCAGACCCGACCACCGTAGCGTGCGCAGGCGCGCGTGACCTCATCGACCACGGTGCGCACAACCGGGCCGTCGCCGCCGCACACCACGACGCGCCGGGTGCCGATCGCCCGGAACGCCTGGTCCGGCAGCCACGCGGGGTCAGTCTTCACGGAGCACCAGCACCCCACCGGGCGGGAGCCCGATCGGGTCGCCCGCCTCAACGCGACCGCCGGTGAGCAGGTCGGCGCCGCCGGCGCGGGCGACGATGTCGACGGCGTCGGCGCCGTGGTTGAGCAGGAACCGCAGCCGGGTGCCGTCCGCGGCGACGCGCGTGGTCGTCTCCAGGTCGGGCACGTGCGGGTACGGGCCGCGCAGGTCGTGCCCGTCGAGCACCCGTTCCACGACCCAGGACACACCGGCCTGGTCGAGCCCGGCGCCGACGTACCAGCCGTGGCCGGCGCCGAACGCGTTGCGGGTCACGGCCGGCGTGCCGGCGTAGAAGTCGGCCCCGTACGTGCCGACGACCTCGGCGCCCTGCGGGACCACCAGCTCGAACAGCAGCCTCGAGGCGACCGTCGCGCCGCCGAGGGTGACCGGGTTGACCACGTCGGCCCCCCGGGCGTCCCACTCGTCGACCCGCACGCCCAGGAGCGGGCCGAGCGGCCCGGGCACGTCCGTGCCGAAGGCGTTGTTGTTCTCGTCGGCGCGCCCGGACAGGAACGTGGTCAGCACGGACCCGCCCCGGTCGGCCACCTGCTCCAGCCGCGCCGCCAGGTCACCCTTGACCATGTACAGCGCAGGGGCGACGACCACGTCGTACGACGACAGGTCGGCGGCCACGGGCAGCACGTCCACGTCGACGCCCGCGTCCCACAGCGCCCGGTAGTAGGCGAGCACCACGTCGAGGTAGCGAACCAGCCGCGACGGACCGTCGGTGATCTCCAGCGCCCACCAGCTGTCCCAGTCGAACAGCAGCGCCACGCCTGCCGGCGTGCGGGCTCCCAGGGTCGCGTCGCCGAGCCGCGACAGTTCCGCGCCCAGCGCGGCGACCTCGGTGAACACCCTCGTGTCCGACCGGCCCGCGTGCCCGATGACCGCGCCGTGGTACTTCTCGCACGCCCCGCGCGAGGCTCGCAGCTGGAAGAACAGCACGGCGTCGGCGCCGTGCGCGACGGCCTGCCAGCTCCACAGCCGCATGATCCCGGGGCGCTTGAGCGGGTTGACGTCGCGGCAGGCGGTGAAGCTCGGCGTCTGCTCCATGAGCCAGAACGGCGCGCCGTCCTTGAGGCCGCGCATGAGGTCGTGGGCGAGCGCCATCCGGGCGTGGGACCGGTCGTCGGGCGGGTAGTTGTCCCACGACGCGAAGTCCAGGTGCGGCGCCCACCGGTGGTAGTCGATCGGCCGGTACAGCCCCATGAAGTTCGTGGTCACCGGGATGTCCGGGCTGGACTCCCTGATCGCCGCCTTCTCGTCGATGAAGTTGGCGAGCAGCGCGTCGGAGGTGAACCGCAGGTAGTCCAGCGTCATCGTGGGGAACGCGGTGTGGTCGGGGCCGCGCCAGTGCTCGGTCAGCGCCGACGGCGGCTCGATCTGCGCCCAGTCGGTGAACGTGTGCGACCAGAACGTCGTGTACCAGGCCTCGTTGAGCGCGTCGAGGCTCCCGTAGCGGGCGCGCAGCCAGTCGCGGAACGCCTCGGCGCACAGGTCGCAGTAGCACGCCCCGCCGTACTCGTTGCCGACGTGCCACGCCACGACCGACGGGTGCGCGGCGTAGCGCTGCCCGACCCGGCGGGCCAGTTCGGCCGACAGCCGCCGGAACACCGGCGAGCTGGGGCAGGCGTTGTGCCGCTGCCCGTACCGGTGCCGGCGGCCCTCGAAGTCGGTGCGGTTGACCTCGGGATGGGCGCGGGCGAGCCACGGCGGCAGCGCGCCGGTCCCGGTGGCCAGGCAGACCGCCCGCCCCTCGGCGGCGGCCCGCTCCACGACGCGATCCAGCACGGCGAAGTCGTAGACGTCCGGCCCGGGCTGCGTCGACGCCCACGCGAACACCCCGACCGTGACCGTGTCGATCCCGGCCAGGTCGAACAGCTTGTAGTCCTCGTCCCACACCGTCTCGGGCCACTGCTCCGGGTTGTAATCGCCCCCGAAAAGCACCTTCATGCCGCCACCTCGCTTCGCGAGGCGACGGCATGAAGGAAACCTGCGCCGATGATTCGCTCGCGACGCTCGCTCATGCCGTGAACTCCCGTCGGACCGCGTCGAACAGGGGCCGGCTGTTGCGCAGCAGCATCGCCACGAACACCGAGCCCAGCAGGGCCGCGACGGCCTCCGACGAGACCCACACGACGCCGCCGGCCACGATGAGAAGGCAGGCGTTCGCGAGCGTGACGCCGGGCGTGCGGGTCAGAAAGTGCCCGGCGAGCCGCGCCACATCCCGTCCCCGGAACGCGAACAGCGACGTGATGACCAGCGCGTTCGTGGTCCACAGCGACGCCCCGGCCCCGACGAGCGCCAGCAGCACGGCCCACCACCCGGGCAGCCCGGTGGCCCTGAAGTTGGCCAGCCCCACGGCCACGATCGCGAGCCAGACGAGCGCCGGGACCCAGACCTTGAGCACGCCCACGGCATTGAGCCGGTACCCGCGCCAGAACGCCGCCGCCGGCCGCAGGTCGGCCACGTCCGCCCGCCGGTGGTGCAGGGCGTAGACGGCGGCGGACAGGGCCGGGCCCAGCGGCAGCGCGCACGCCGCGACGAGCGGCAGGTTGCTCACGTCCCGGTCGAGCAGGACCAGCACGACCAGCCCGGGCGCCGCGGTGACCAGCAGCAGGATCTCGACGACGAGCATGGTGTAGACCGTCGCGGCCGCCCGCGACAGCGGCCCCTCCCCGAACTCGCGCACGCCCGCGATGTTACTCATGCCCGTGCCCCAGCAGCCGCGCGTCCTCGTGCCACGGCGGCGTCTCGTCGACGACGGCACCCAGCTTCCGGTATGCGTCGATCACCTGGTCGACGTACGTGAACGAGTACCGGACGCCGTCGCAGAGCAGCCCGTGCCCACGGATGTACCGGAAGCCGATGTCGGACTGGACGAGCGCGAGCGAGTCCTGGTAGTCGCGACGCAGGGCGAGCTCGAACCGGCCGGTGCCGACGCAGAACCGCCATGCGTCGGACAGCCGGCCGGTCGGGCCGTCGGGGACGATGATCAACTTAGCCGTGTTCCTTCTTGTAGCGCTCGTAGGCGCCGTTGACCAGGTTCACGTACTGCTCCATGTTCTTGCCCTTGAGCTCGGCGACGTAGGCGTCCCAGTCGGTGAGCGGCCGTTGGCCCAGGATGAACTTGAGCGTCTGCTGGTTCACGTGGTCCTTGAGGCCCGTCTCCCACAGGGAGGCCTGCTCACGCTCGTCGGCGTTGAGCGGGTGCGGGGGCGGCTGCGGCAGCGTGCGCCGCGCCGTCATGACCTTCTGGAACTCCTTCTCCTCGGGCGAGAACTGCGACTCGAGGTGCTGGGTGCTGCCGCCGTAGGCGAACACGCCGTTGGCGAAGCCGTACTCCACCTGGAGGCTCTTGGGCGCGCCCGCGTTGATGCCGGCCCAGGTGATCTCCGGGTTCAGCTTGAAGTCGTTGGTGGCGTAGCCGCCCGTGTAGGTCGTGCCCTGCACGCCCCACTTGGCGAACATCTGGCCCTCGTCGGAGTACCACAGCCAGTCGATGAACTGCAGCATGGCCACGAAGTTCTTGCTGTCCCTGGCCTTCGCGGAGATCATGATGCCGTTCTCGAGGCGGGTGCCCTGCTTGACGGCGCCGAGCGGGCCCATCGGCTGCGGGATCTTGATGACGGTGGCGCCCGCGAGCTTCTCGATGTCCTTGCGGGCCTCGTTGACCAGGGTCTGCGCGTTGCAGCTGATGACGAACGACTTGCCGCTGGCGAACTTCTGCCGCGCGTTGTCGTCGGTCTGGGTGAAGCTCTCCGGGTCGAGCAGCTTCTCCTTCACCAGCCCGTTGAGGTACGTCAGCACCTGCTTGTACTGCTCGGTGGCGCCCGTGTACGCGAACTTGCTGGTCGCCGGGTCCCACTGCGCCGGCAGCCAGGCCCAGCCGGCCCAGGTGCCGTAGTTCTGGCTCGTGATGCTGAGCAGGTTGTTCGCGCCGGGGTTCGGCGGCGTGCTCCAGCGGTCGGAGAACGGGTAGTTGTCCGGATACGCCGCCCTCATCGTGCGCAGCATGGCGGCCACGTCGTCCCAGGTCTGCGGCGTGGCGATGCCCAGTTTGGTCATGATGTCGGTGCGCACGGCCAGCGAGTAGTCGATCCACACGTCCTCGTGCACGCCCGGCAGCAGGTAGAACTTGCCGTCGGCCTGACGCCACTGGTCAAGGTCGCCGTTCAGGTTCCACTTGGCGATCTTGTCCTTGAAGTGCGGCATGTAGTCGAGGTAGTCGCTGACGGGCAGGATGGCGCCGCCGGCGATGTACTGCTCCTCGTCGGGGTGGTACGTCTTCGGGATGATCGCGGGCGCGTCGCCGGCACTGATCATCACGGACCGCTTCTGGTTGTAGTCGCTGCCCGGGATGACGGTCGGCTCCAGGGTGACGTTCGTCCGCTTGGTCAGCTCGGAGAAGAAAAGCCACTCCTTCTTGTACGGATATGCCGCGTTCGACAGCAGCATGATCGGCAGGGTGATCGGCTCGGTGGCCTTGAACTGGTCACCGACCGCGTACTTCTCCATGGCGCCCGCGCGCTTGTCGTCGAGGTTGCCCCCGGACTCCTCGCTGTCGCAGCCGGCGAGCGCGCCGCCGACGACCGCGGCGGCACCCGCGACCCCGGCGGCGGCCAGAACCTGCCGCCTCGAGAGTGTGGACATGACGGCTCCCTTTCGGTGGATTGAGGGGTGTCGCTATCCCTTGACGGCGCCGAGCATCACGCCCCGGACGAAGTACCGCTGGATGAAGGGATAGACGAGCATGATGGGCAGGACGGTGAGCACGATCGTCACCGCCTGGATGTTGGCCCCGATCTGCAGCGCGGTCTCGCTGGCGGTGCCGATGTCGGACCCGCCGGTAGCGCCGGCGATCAGGTTGCGCAGATAGACCGTGACCGGGAACAGGTCGGTCCGGTCGAGGTAGAGGAACGCGCTGAACCACGAGTTCCAGAAGGTCACGGCGTAGAACAGGACCATCGTGGCGATAACGGCTTTCGACAGTGGCAGCACGATCCGCCCGAAGATCCCGTACGTGCTGAGCCCGTCGACGGCCGCGGCCTCCTCGAGGTCGACCGGCAGGCTCTCGAAGAACGCCTTCATCACCAGCAGGTTGAACACGTTGATCGCGTTGGGCAGCACGATGGCCCAGATGGTGTTGCGCAGCCCGAGCCCGCTGACGAGCACGTAGTTGGGGATCAGACCGCCGTTGAAGAACATCGTGAACAGCGCGACGCCGACGAGCAGCCCGCGCCCCTTGAGGTGGTGCTTGGACAGCACGTACGCGTAGCAGGTGGTCAGGACCATCGCGATGGCGGTGGCGACGACCGTGTAAAGAAGGGTGTTGCGGTAGTTGGTCCAGAACACCGGGTCCGACATCACCGTCTTGTACGTGGTGAGGTTGAACCCCTTCGGCAGCAGGTTCACCTGCCCGGACCGGATGTAGTGCTCGCCGCTGAACGAGCGGGCGAGGACGTTGCCGAAGGGGTACAGCGTCACGACCACCACGCCGAGCAGGATCACCGTGTTGACGACGTTGAAGACCCGGGCCCCCCGGCTCTGCCTGATCTTCACCACAGGCTCGCTCCCACCGTGCGGCGGGAGATCGTGTTCGCGCTGAGCACGAGGATCAACCCGATGATCGACTCGAACAGGCCGATGGCGGCGGCGTAGCTGAACGACCCGGAGACCACACCGACCCGGTACAGGTACGTCGAGATGACGTCCGCCGTGGGGTAGGTCAGCGGGTTGTACAGCAGCAGGATCTTCTCGAAGCCGACCGCCATGAACGTGCCGATGTTGAGGATCAGCAGGGTGACCGCCGTGGGCCGGATGCCGGGCAGCGTGACGTGCCAGGTCTGGCGCCAGCGGTTCGCGCCGTCCATGCGCGCCGCCTCGTACAGGTTGTCGTCGATCGTGGTGAGCGCGGCGAGGTAGAGGATCGTGCCCCAGCCGACCGTCTGCCAGACCTCGGAGGAGACATAGATGGTGCGGAACCATTCGGGCTGCTGCATGAACGGGATCCGGTCGTGGCCGACCGCCTGCAGCGCCTGGTTCACCACGCCGTCCATGGACAGGATCTGGAAGATCAGACCGGCCACGACCACGATGGACAGGAAGTGCGGCAGGTACGACACGGTCTGCACGAACCGCTTGAAGAACCGGCTGCGCACCTCGTTGAGCAGGAGCGCCAGCACGATCGGCAGCGGGAACAGGAAGAGCAGGGTCAGCACGCCGAGCAGCAGCGTGTTCGTGAAGACGTGCCAGAACGTGGGGTCGCCCAGGAACAGCTTCACGTACCGCAGGCCCACCCAGCGCTCGCCGAACAGGCTCCCGCCGGGCGTGTAGCGCCGAAAGGCGATGACGTTCCCGAGCATCGGTACGTATCGGAAGATGGCGAAAAACAGCAGGGGCAGGAGCGCCAACGAGTACAGCCGCCAGTCCCGTCGAAGGGCCCTTCGCCACGTCAGCCGCCGCGGCTTTGGCAGCTCATTCGCCATTTCAGCCCTTCTGTCCAGGCGCCGAGCCACGCCGGCCGCGCCGACGTGGCTTCGAAAGTTTCGTAAAATCTAAATTGCCTGGCCGCAAATTAATCGACTCATGCCCATGCGTCAAGGAGTCTCCCGCGCCGGCGGCACACCGTTTCGCCCAGCGGCACAGCGTCAGCGACGAGCGGTTATGGGAGATCGAGAATGGATCTGTGCGGTCCAAATAGGATAAATAGATCGAGGTCACATGCAGATTGTTCAATATATTTGCCCACGGTGCGGTGCGTGTATGACGCTTTCCTGTCCCGCCGCACACCTAACTGCCCAATGAGCACAGAGCGGGTGCCACCTGACGGATCACCTGCTGCGCGGTCAGGCCACTAACGCACCACGTCAGGCAGGCGCGACCGAGTGGCCTGCAGCCGATCCAGCATCACGGCGAGGAACCGGCGGCTCAGTTCGTACCCGAGCGCCGGGTCGCGGTCGCACAGCCGCAGCACGCCGGCCGCGTCGAACTCGATGGCCTGCGTCGGCGCCACGGCCACCGCGCCGAAGTGCCAGGTGCGGGGCACAAAGAGCCAGGACCAACCGAGCACCGCACCAGGGCCCAGCGTGTCCACCACGACCTCGCCCCGGCCGCGCACGGTGGTGTCCAGCGCGACCCGGCCCTCGACGAGCAGCCAGAAGCGACGGGCCGGGGTGCCCTCGTGGAAGAGCCGGTCGCCGGCGTGCCGGGCTGACCGGCACGCGTGGTGCGACATGGGCTCCAGCCACTCGACCGGCAGTCCCGCGAGGAACGGATGCGCGGCGAGCCGGTCCTGCATCGTGTCGATGACCATGATGTCCTCCTCTGCGCGGGTGGTCAGCTCACGAAGGTGCGCACCGCCGCGGCCAGCGCGGCCAGGCCCTTCTTGGCGTCGGCGAAGTACATTCCGGTCGCCGGTCGGGTGTAGAGCTCGTTGTCCAGTCCGGCGTACCCGTGGCCCATCGAGCGTTTGATCACCACGACGGTCCGCGCGTGGTCCACGTTGAGGATCGGCATGCCGGAGATGGCGTTGCCGGGGCGGCGGGCGGCCGGGTTCGTCACGTCGTTGGCGCCGACGACGAGCGCCACGTCGGCGCGCGTGAACTCGGGGTTGGCCTCGTCCATGTCCAGCAGTTGCTCGTACGGCACGTTGGCCTCCGCGAGCAGCACGTTCATGTGCCCGGGCATCCGGCCGGCCACGGGATGGACGGCGTAGGTGACCTCGACGCCGTGCGCGGTCAGCACGTCCGCGAGCGCGGCCATCTCATGCTGCGCCTGGGCGGCCGCCAGCCCGTACCCGGGCACGACGACGACCTTGGCGGCGTAGGCGAGCTGGATCGCGACGTCGTCGGCGGTGACCGCGCGCACCGGACCGCCCGCGGCGCCGGCGGTCGGCGCGTCCGCGCCCGTGCCGAAGCCGCCGACGATGATGTTCGGGATCGACCGGTTCATCGCGTCGGCCATCAGCTTGGTGAGGATGCCGCCGGAGGCGCCGACGAGCGCGCCCGCGATGATGAGGACGGTCTCGCCGAGCACGAACCCGGCCATCGCGACGGCCGTGCCGGTGAAGGCGTTGAGGAGCGAGATGACCACCGGCATGTCGGCGCCGCCGATCGGCAGGACCATGGTCACGCCGAAGGCGAGCGCGGCGGCCGCCAGCAGCGCGAGCGCGACGGCGCTGTCGGGCGCGACGGCCAGCCAGGCGCCGGCGCCCAGCATGGTCACGCCGAGCGCGGCGTTGACGACGCGGCTGCCCGCGAACACCACCGGGGCGCCGGAGACCATTCCCTGCAGCTTCGCGGCCGCGAGCAGCGAGCCGGTGAAGGTCACCGCGCCGATCGCGATGTCGACGGCGGCCGGCACGCCCACCCTGACCGTGAGCGCCTCGCCGGGTCCGATGAGGTCGCTGACCGCGAGCAGGGCCGCGGCGCCGCCGCCGACGGCGTTGAACAGGCTGACCAGTTGGGGCATGGCCGTCATCCGCACCGACCGGGCGGCGTAGAACCCCGCCGCCGAACCCGTGGCGGCGCCGGCGACCAGGACGAGCCAGCCGGTCGCCGTGATGGTCGCGTCGCGCACGATGACGACACCCGCGCCGAGGACGGCCGCGCCCATCGCGCCCGCGGAGAGCAGGTTGCCGGCGCGCGCGGTGGCCGGATGGTTCATCAGGTGCAGACCCAGCACGAAGCAGGCCGCGGCGGCGAGCATGACGTAGCCGACCAGGGTGTCCATGCCTCAGCCCTCCGGGGCCCGACGCGAGCGGAACATGCCGAGCATGCGGTCGGTGACGACGTACCCGCCGACCACGTTGGCCGCCCCGAACGCCACGGCCAGGAACGCGACGACGTAGCCGACGGCGTCGTGGGCGGACGCGGCCACGTACAGGGCGCCCACCAGCACGACCCCGTGGATCGCGTTGGCGCCCGACATCAGCGGGGTGTGCAGGGTCGCCGGGACCTTGCTGATCACCTCCACCCCCACCAGCAGGCTCAGGGTGAAGATGGTGACCGCCGTGAGCAGGTCCGGGCTCATCGGGTTCCTCCATTGGGGAGCCGCGCCGCGCCGGCGTGGGTGACGACCATGGCCGAGGTGATCTCGTCGGTGAGGTCGATGGCGAGTTCGCCGTCGACCACCAGGTGCTCCAGCACCGCGACGATGTTGCGGGAGTATGCCGTCGACGCGGCCGGGGCCATCGTGGACGGCAGGTCGGCGGCGCCGATGAGGGTCACGCCGCCGTCGGTGACCACGGTGGCGTCCGGGGACGAGCCGGCCACGTTGCCGCCNGTGACGACCAACGGCGGCCGCCCGCCGGGCACCTGCGCCGTGGTGATCACCACGTCGGCGCGGGCGATGTGCTCCGCCAGCGCCGCCTGCTGCGCCCGGGTCTCCTCCGCCGTCAGCGCCCGCGCGTACCCGCCCTCGCCCGCGCCGCCCGGCCCGCCCGGCAGGTCGACGAACCGGGCGCCCAGCGACGCCGCCTCCGCCCGCGCCTGCGGCCGCACGTCGTACGCCGAGACGACCGCGCCGAGCCGCCGGGCCGTGCCGATGGCCTGCAGACCGGCCACGCCCGTGCCGAGGACCAGCACGGACGCCGGCCGGACGGTGCCCGCGGCGGTCGTCAACAGCGGAAAGAACCCGCCGTACGCGGCCGCGGCGACCAGCACGGCCCGGTAGCCGGCGACGCTCGCCTGTGAGGTCAGCGCGTCCATCGTCTGGGCCCGGCTGAGCGTGCGCGGCAGCCGGTCGAGGCTGATCGCGGTCACCCCGGCCCGCGCCCAGGACTCGACCGCCCCGGCGTCGCGCGCCGGCTGCAGCAGGCCGACCAGAATCTGCCTTTCCCGCATGGCCGCTGCCGCGTCCGCCGGAGCCCGCACGCACACCACCACGTCCGCGGCCCGCAGGACGTCCGCCCGCGTCGCGATCACGGCGCCGGCGGCCGCGTACGCGTCGTCGGGGAACCAGCCACCCACGCCCGCGCCCGACTGCACGATGACGGCGACGCCGGCGGCGCGTAGCCGCCGCGCGCCGTCGGGCACGAGCGCGACCCGGCGTTCGCCGGCTACCTCCTCGCCCACCACCCCGACCGTCACGCCTGACATGTCCGCTCCTCTCCCACGTCCGCACCAAGGCTCGCGGGCGGTCGGCGTGTCGGGCCAGGGCCGGCCGGCCCGCGTGACGGGACCAAGGCCCCTGCGGACGTGTGCTGTACCGGCCTAAGGTCATGGGGACACCTGCCCCGCCCACCATGGGGAGACGACATGTTCCAGGTGCGCATCCACGGCCGTGGCGGCCAGGCGACCCACGGCATGGCCCGGCTGCTCGTGCGGGCCGCCGCGCTCGACGGCTGGCACGCCCACCTGGTGGCGGGCGGCGGGCCGCACCGCGCCGGCGATCCGGCCGTGGCCCACGTCGAACTGTCCGTGCGTCCGAGGACGCCCGCGCCGTTCGAGTCGGCTCCCGACGCGGTCCTCGTGCAGGACGAGACCCTGCTGTACGGGACGGACGTCCTCGCCGGGCTGCGCCGCGACGGGCTCGCGCTGCTCAACTCCGCGTCGACCTGGCAGCAGCTCGGCTTCGGCGACCGGGTCGCGCACCTGGCACCCATGCGCGCCCTCGCGGTGCCGGCCACCCGGTTGACCCCGGCCGGTCAGTGGCCGGGCGCGACCAACGCCGCCCTCCTGGGCGCCTTCGTGGCGGCGACCGGCCTGGTCACCGCCACCGCGATGGCCGTGGCCATCTCGCGCGCGGTCGCGGCCCGGGCGGCAGCCGACCATGTCCTGGCCGCGCGGCGCGGGCGCGAGCACACCGTCGCGGAGATCCGGCGCCTGTGCGCCCCGCTGGAAGCGGCGCTGCGGTGACCCGCGCGGTCGGGGGGATGCAGCGTCGGATGTACCACCGGCACCGGCCCAACCTGCTGGCACGCGTCCTCAACCGTATCTGGGCGGTGCACTTCGCCAGCGGCGTACTCGCGCCGCGGCACGGGGTCACGTTGGAGGTGCGCGGCCGGCACACCGGCCGGTTGGTGTCGTTCCCGCTCGTGCTGGTCCCGCTCGACGGTGAGCGCTACCTCGTGTCGATGCTCGGCGAGGGGACGAACTGGGTCGCCAACGTGCGGGCCGACCACGGGCACGCGGTGCTGCGGCGGGGCGACGCGGAGCGGGTGCGGCTCGTCGAGGTGGACGTTGCGGCCCGACCGCCGGTCCTGCGCCGCTTCCTCGAACTCGCGCCGGGCGCGCGGCCGCACGCGCCGGTCGACCGGCGCGCCCCCGAGGCGGAGTTCGCGCGGGTGGCCGACCGGTTCCCCGTCTTCCGCGTCACGCCCGACCCGGGCTGACTAATCCCAGGTGCGGGCGTGGGCGGCGAAGTACGCCGGGTCGCTGTGCACCGCGGCGCGGTCCGCGGCAACGATAGGCGTCAGTCGGTCCACAGGCGGTAGCCGCGGCCGATGTCGGTGACCACGAGCCACGAGTAGTCGCCGAGGTCCTCGCGCAGGCGCCGGACCGCCAGCTCGACCGCGGGGCGGCCCGCCCGCGGGGAGATCCATACGAGCCGCTCGATGCTCGCGCGCGACAGGGTCTGCCCGGGGTGGTCGGCGAGCGCCCGCAGCACCATCGCGGGTCTGGGCTGGAGCCCGATCGTGGCACCGTTGACCAGCACGGCGTTGCCCTGCACGGCGAACCGCTCGCCCCGCGCCCGAAACTGCCGCCGCCGCGCCACCAGGGCCTCCCCGAGGCACCCCGCCAACGCCTCGGCCGAACCGTCGGGCACCCAGGAAACCGGCACGTTCCAGGCGAGGAACACCGCGGCCGACTCCGCGTGGCCGGTCGCCACCGCGACGTCGGTGGTCAGTGCGGTCCGCAGCAGGTCACCCCGGCCCGTGCGGTGCGTCACGTCGACCAGGGCCCGCGCCGCCGTGGCCGTGTCGAAGGCCACCGCGTGCACCTCACGTTGCATCACCCATCGGGCGAGCCGGCCCAACCGGGTCCGGCCGCCGTGGGGCGCGAGCCGGTGGGTCGGCACCACGATCACCTCAATGCCGCGCGTACGGAGCCGGCGGGTGACCCGGGTGGGCAACGCCTCGTCGGCGACCACCGCGACGCGCCGGCAGCGCGGGTCGCGGCTGAGCAACCAGTCGGTGACCGCGCGATAGTCCCCGGCCGGCGCCGACGGCTCGGAACGCAGGCCCGCCTCGCGCAGCGCCGCGCCCACCGCGGTATTCAGCGACAACGTCCGGGCACCCCGGACCTGACGCAGGAGCGCGTCGGCCACTCCCCAGGACGCCGCCGCGGCGCACCACCGCGCCCAGCCGGTCGCGCTGGTGACCACCACGTGATCCACCGGATCGCGGAGAATTCGACGCGTGGCGGCCTGCAGGCGCGCATCGTGTGGGCCCGGCACGACGGGCAACAGGGACGCCTCGACGACGACCGCGCCGCGTTGGCGCAGCAGCGTAGCCGCCCGCTGCTGGCCGGTACCTGTAAGGACCACGGTGTATCCTGTCAGCGTCGCGCCCGCGCTGGTCGACGTCATGCGGGGAGTTTTGGCGCAGCGCGTTGCCGGTTCATTGCCGGGCGCGCAGGAGATGATAAGCCTCTGCTTGCATTGATGGCTTTCATCAAGTGAGGCGTCTGACGCATTACGACCGCTGCCTTTAACGGCATTGCAATAGCGACCTTGTGCACCTTGCCTGACGCGGTGTTGATGGCTGCGCAATGGCCGCGATTTGCGACGACCATACGGTCTGCGGCCATGACCAACTCACTGAATCGCCGCGGCCTTTTCCGGCTCGCCGGATCCGCCGCCGCCCTGGCGGCGACCGGCAGCGTGCTCTCCGCCTGCGCCGTGGACGAGAGCCCCACCAACCAGTCTTCCAACGGCAAGAACCTGAAGAAGGTAAAGCTGGGCTTCATCGCCCTGACCGACTGCGCGCCGCTCATCGCCGCCAAGGAACTGGGCTATTTCACCGAACGCGGCCTCGACGTCGAACTGATCAAGCAGGCGTCCTGGCCGGCGACGCGCGACAACCTGCTCAGCGGCGAGATCGACGGCGGGCACGTCCTGTTCAGCATGCCGCTCTCCGTCGCCACGGGCATCGCCGGCAAGGCGGGCACGACCGACCTCAAGATCGCCATGGTGCTGAACAACAACGGCCAGGCCATCACCCTGAAGAAGGCGTACGCCAAGGCCGGCTACGGCGACCTCGCGGCGGCCAAGGCCCTGCTGGAATCGGAGAAGCCGAAGCTGGCGATGACGTTCCCGGGTGGCACGCACGACACCTGGCTGCGGTACTGGCTCAAGGCGACCAGGGCGGACCTCTCCAACATCCAGATCTCGGCTGTCCCGCCGCCGCAGATGGTGTCCAACATGGCCGCCAACAACCAGGACGGGTACTGCGTCGGCGAGCCGTGGGGCGCCGTGGCGGTCCAGAAGGACATCGGCTTCACCCACATCACCACCCAGGACATCTGGCAGCACCACCCGGAGAAGGCGCTCGTCGTGGGTGCCAAGCTCACCGCCGACCAGGGCCTGCTGGCCGAGATCATGAAGGCCGTGCTCAAGGCCCAGAAGTGGCTGGACGACCTCGCCAACCGCAGCAAACTGGCCGAGATGCTCTCTCCCGTCGGCTACGTCAACGCCCCGGCCGCGGACATCAAGGGCCGCCTGCTCGGTCAGTACGACCTCGGTGCCGGGTTGGGCGCCAAGACCTACACCGGCGACCAGATGATGTTCTTCCGCGACGGCGAGACGCCGTTCCCGCGCAGCTCGTACGTGTACTGGTTCCTCGCGCAGTACCAGCGGTTCGGTCTGATCAAGGAGGCGCCCGACTACGCCGCCATCGCCAACGGGGTCCTCCTCAAGGACCTGTACGCGAAGGTCGCCGCCGAGGAGGGCATCAAGGTGCCCGGCGACGACATGGCGCCGTTCGCGGTGAAGCTGGACAACATCACGTTCGACCCGAAGAACGTGGCGGACGAGGCCAAGCGGCCATGACCCCGCGCGACGCGACACCGAGCGCCGTGGCATCGGCCACGACGCGACCGACCGAGGCGCTGCCCGCGCTCGCGTCGACCACCGACGTGACGGTTGCCGGGCAGGGTCGCCCGGCACCACCTTCCTGGCTCGCCGTGCTGGGTGCCCGCCTGCTCGCCTTCGCCACCGCCGCGGGCTGGGCGCTCGTCGGTCTGGCGGTGTTCGTCGCGTTGTGGTACTTCGCCGCCCGCGGCTCCACCACGGTCCCCGGCCCCGCCGAGGGCGCGCGCACCCTCGGCGATCTGCTCAGCCGGCCGTTCTTCAACGAGACCAACGACAAGGGCATCGGCCTGCACCTGTACATCTCGCTACGGCGGGTGTTCATCGGCTTCGGGCTCGCCGCGCTGGTCGGCATCGCGCTCGGTCTCATCATGGGCGCCGTGCGGCCGATCTGGTCGGCGCTCAACCCGCTCGTGCAGGTGCTGCGGCCGGTCTCGCCCCTGGCGTGGTTCCCGATCTGGCTCTACATCCTGCAGGAGGCGGCGCAGGCCGCGGTCGTCGTCATCTTCATCACCGCGCTGTGGCCCACCCTGATCAACACGGCGGCCGGTGCCGGCGCCATCCCCCGCGACCAGCGCAACGTCGCGCGCGTGTTCAGGTTCGGCACCGGCGCGTACCTGTGGCACGTGCTGATCCCCAACGCGCTGCCGCACATCATCACCGGCCTGCGCCTGTCGATGGGCATCGGCTGGATGGTCATCGTGGCGGTGGAGATGCTGCAGGGCAACTCCGGCATCGGCTACTTCATCTGGAACTCCTACAACGCCCTGGAGCTGGACAAGGTGGTCGCCGCGATCGTGCTGATCGGCATCATCGGACTCGTCCTGGACACGCTGCTGCTGCGGCTGTCGCGGTGGGTCACCCCCGAGGAGGTACACGGATGACCATCCAGATCAGCGGCGTCCGCAAGTCGTTCAAGCGACGCGGGCACGCGCCGCAGGACGTGCTCCGCGGGGTCGACCTCACGATCCGTACGGGCGAGTTCGTCTCGTTCATCGGGCACTCCGGCTGCGGCAAGTCCACCCTGCTCAACATCGTCGGCGGGCTGGTGAAGGCCGACGGCGGCTCGGTCGCGGTCGACGGCCAGGTGGTGTCCGGACCCGGACCCGACCGGGCGATGGTGTTCCAGAACTACTCGCTGCTGCCGTGGCTCAGCCTGCTGAAGAACGTCCGGGTCGCCGTGCAGGAGTCCCGTCCGGACTGGAAGAAGGCGCGCGTCGACGAGATGGTCGAGCGGTACCTGACAGCCGTGTCGCTGTGGGAGCACCGCAACAAGCGACCCGGCCAGGTGTCCGGCGGCATGGCCCAGCGGGCGGCGGTGGCCCGCGCGTTCGCGGTAGCGCCCCGGACCCTGCTGCTGGACGAGCCGTTCGGCGCGCTCGACGCGCTGACCCGCTCGCGGCTGCAGCAGCAGCTCGTCGACCTGTGGGACAGCGAGTCGGAGACCGAGACGGTGCTGATGGTGACGCACGGCCTGGACGAGGCGATCCTGTTGGCCGACCGGATCGTGGTCATGGCGAACCTGCCCTACCCGTCGGTGCGGACCGTCATCGACGTGCCGATCCCCCGACCCCGCCACCGCACGACAGTGGTTCACCATCCCGCGTACGACGCGATCCAGAAGCAGCTGGTGGATCTACTCATCGCGGACAACGACGCCGAGCGGGTGGGAGCGGGCGCGGGCTGAGCGACGTCGCCCGCTCACTGCGCCGCCGGGACGGCGTCGTGAGCGGGCGGCCGGTCGTCCTCAGCGCATCAGCAGAACGTTGTCGAACCAGCCGACGGCCAGCACCTCGGCCAGGTCGGCGGGGATGACCTGGCCGTCGCGGTTCAGCACCGCGAGCTGCCAGCCGTCCGCGACCAGGTTCGCGAGCTGGTCGGCGAAGGAGCCGTTGCCCTGGAAGCGCTCGCTGACGTGGACTCCAACGTCTCCTCGCGCGACCAGGTGGCCTGCTCGCGCACGTCACCCCGGTCGCTGTAGTTCTATATCGGAGAAATAATACCGCTTGCCCTAATTTAGTGCGACGGGAAACCCGTTCCGTAAGCGTGCGCGGGGCTACTACGGTGGGGCGATGGTCGCGACCTCCGTGATTTCCGCTGGTCAGCCGAGGCGCTGGTGGGCGGCCGCGCTCTGGGCGGTGTTCGGCGTCATCGCCGTCGTGTCGTCGGTGCTCGTCCTGCGCCGGCCGCTCAGCGACCGGCTGTCGGATCTGCACATCTACTACGGTGCGGCCCAGACCGTCCGGGCCGGCGACCCGTTGTACGGATATGTGGCCGAGAACGGCGGCCCCTTCACGTATCCGCCCTTTGCCGTGCTGCTGTTCGAGCCCATGACGTTCGTGCCCGAGTCCGTGCTCCGGATCCTGTGGCTGCTGGCCACGTGCGCCGCGGCGGCGGCGATCGCCGTGGCACTCGGCCGCGCGGGCGTCGCCGGCGACCGGCACCGGCCCGTCGCGGTGGCCGCGATCGCGTGCGGGGTGCTGCTGTCCGCGCCCGCGCAGTCTAACCTGCGCTTCGGCCAGGTCAGCATCCTCATCGTGCTGCTCGCGCTCGTCGACGGGGCGGGGCTGACGCCGGCCCGGCTGCGCGGCGTCCTCGTCGGTATCGCCGCCGCGATCAAGCTGACGCCGCTGCTGTTCATCGTGTACTTCCTGCTCGCCAAGCGGTACCGGGACGCCGCGCGCGCCGCCGGGACGTTCGCGGCGTGCGCCGCGGTCGCGTTCGCGGTGCTGCCCGCCGACAGTTGGCGGTACTGGACCGGCACGATGCTGCAGACCTCGCGCATCGGCGACCTCGCCTCGCTCGGCAACCAGTCGGTGCACGGCATGCTCCTGCGGGCAGGCGTCGCGCCGGACGCGCTGCCGCTCGTGTGGGCCGCGCTCGTGGCCCTCGTCTGCGGCGCGGCGCTGCTGCGCGCCCGCCACCTGCACCGGCACGGCCATCCGGCGCGCGCGACCGTGATGGTCGGCTGCGCCACCATCGCCGCGTCGCCGGTGTCGTGGACGCACCACCAGTTGTGGACCGTACTCGCGGCAATGGTTCTCATCGCGGCCGAGGGAGCGCTGCGCCGGATGGCCGGGGTCGTCCTGCTCGCCGTCATGACCGTGTCGGTCGGGGTGCTGCTACGCGGCATCTCGACGTACCCGGGGTGGCAGTTCACCCTGGAGAACGCCCGCGCGGTCGGCGCCGTTGCGGTGTGCCTGGCCGGCCTGGGCGGCGTCACGGTCGTGGCGGCCGCGTACGTGCGGCGGGCGGGCGGCGCCCGCGCCTGGCTACGCGGGGCCACCGCCACGGCCGCGATCCTGGCCTGCGTCGCGCTGCTGCCACTGCCGGCCGCCGCCGACCCGACGTTCAAGGCCTACACCGCCGCGGACCTGGCCAACCCGCGCTACTTCTACTTCGCCGAGCCGCTGCCGCCCGGCGCCCCTGTGGTCTTCGGCGTGCGTCGGGAGAAGACGAAGGTGCGCGTCAACGGCGTCGTGGACCCGGCCGTCGCCCGGCTGGAGTTCCACTCGGCGCCCGGCGGGTCGGCCCGCGACATCCCGGTCCTCGTCACCGCCGACGGCACGCGCACGTTCTCGTTCCGCAGCGCGAACCTCGCCCATGGCCGCCTTGACGCTCTCGACGGCCATGGGCGGGTGCTCGCCACCTTCTCGGAGGAACTCGACCCGTAGCGCCTACGGCGTACGGGTGCAGGTGGCCACGGCCGCCGTGTTCGCGCCGGTCCACGTGCCGATGAAGCCGAACGTGACGGAGCCGGCCGGCGCGATGACGCCGTTGTACGTCTCGTTGGTGACGACGTACGGGCTGGCCGTGCTGGTCGTCCGACCGCCCCACAGCTGCGTGATCCGCTGGCCGTTGGGGAAGGTCAGCGTGACGGTCCACCCGGTCGTCGACGTCGCGCCCGTGTTGGTCACCGTCGCCGCACCCTGGAAACCGCCCGGCCAGGTGGCGACGATCGCGTAGGTGGCGGAGCAACCGGCCGGCGGGGGCGTGCGGGTCGTCGGCGGCACGGTGCTCGTGGGCGGCGGGCACGGCGGCACGTACGCGGTGACGGGCGCGGTGAACGCCGACACGTTGCCGGCCGCGTCGCGCGCCCGCACCTGGTACTGGCTGAAGCCGCCCAGCCGGCCGACGTACGTGGTGGTCGTCGCCGTCGCGAACGGGGCGAACGTGCTGCCGCTCATCGCGCGGTAGATCTCGTAGTCGACGACCCCGACGTCGTCGGTGGACGCGTTCCAGCGCAGGGTCAGCTCGAGGCTGCAGTTGGTCGAGACGGTCAGCCCGGTCGGCGTGGTCGGCGGCGTGGTGTCGCCGGGCGGCGGGCTCGGCGTGGGGGTCGACGTCGCGGCCTGCGCGCCGGGCGCGAACGTGAGAGTCAAGGCTAGGGCCGTGGCCAACGCAGCGCCGACGGCCAGGACGGCTGGCCTTCTGAGCATGGCAACTCCTTGCATGTACACAATGGACATACATTCAAACATCGCCATGCCGCTGTCTCAATGTCCCTGGGGGCACTCACCGCAGGCCGTCACTTCGCGGGGGCGACGAACGCGGCGCACAGCGGTTCGGTGCCGGGCTTGAGCGCTCGGCCGGGGTCGGCCACTGTGATCTTCAGGTGCAGGAAGCTCTCGTCGGTGGCGGACGTGACACGCACCGCGGTGAGGAACGTCGTCGTCCGGCGCATCAAGCGCCCTCCGATTCGGAGCCGAAGCCGGCGCGCTGCTGGGTGCCCCAGGTAGCCTTCTTGCCCCGCCACGCCCACCAGGCGCCCTGCGCCTGGTAGTACGCCAGCACCTGGCGGTAGCCCACGTTCTCCAGCACCACTCCGACCGCCCCCCGGGCCAGGTCACTCCACCGGGAGTACCGGTGGAACGACATCTCCTCCAGCAGCAGCGCGGACAGGCTCACGACCATGCCGTACCCGTAGGCCGCCACGGCGAGCCGCCACGCGAAGTCCAGGTTCACGATGCCGAGCATCAGGCTGACCGGGAGCAGGACGAACGCCAGCAGCTCCACGAACGGGGCCAACAGCTCGAACACCAGGTAGTAGGGCAGCGCGACCATCCCCACCCGCCCGTACCTCGGGTTGAACAACATGCCGCGGTGGATGGTGAGGATCTCGGCGAGGCCGCGGTGCCACCGGCGCCGCTGCGTGCCGAGCTGGCGCATGGCGGCCGGCGCCTCGCTCCACGAGACCGGCTCCGCGACGAAGACGATCCGGTAGTCCCGACCCGCCCTGCGCAGCGTGCGGTGCAGCCGGACGACGAGCTCGGCGTCCTCCCCCACGGTGTCGGTGGCCATGCCGCCCGCCGCGACGACCAGGTCGCGCCGGAAGACCCCGAACGCGCCCGAGATCACCACCAGGCCGCCGAGGCGTGACCAGCCGGTCCGTCCGGTGAGGAACGCCCGCAGGTACTCCACGATCTGGATGCGGACCAGCCACTCGCGCGGCATCCGGATGTCCACGACGCGCCCAGCCGTGACGCGGCAACCGTTCGCGATGCGCACGACGCCGCCGGTGGCCGCCATCCGTACCGGGTCGTCCGCGAACGGCTTCACGACCGACAGCAGGGCCTCGTTGTCGAGGACGGAGTCGGCGTCCACCATGCACACGAGGTCGTGGCTGGCCAGGTTGAGCCCCACGTTCAGCGAGTCCGCCTTGCCACCGTTGACCTTGCGGACGACCACGAGCGTGCGGGGCGCGGCGCGGGCCACGTGCACCGACTCGACCGCCCCCGAGTGCGGCACGTCGCGGGGCACCACCCGGGGCACCTCCACCAGGTCGAAGTGGTCGCGGAGCCGGTCGAACGTGTCGTCGGTCGACCCGTCGTCGACGACGACGACCTCGATGCGCGGATAGCGCAGCGAGATGAGAGCCTGCACGGCCGGGACGATCCCGGCCGCCTCGTTGTAGGCGGGCACGATGAGGGAGACCGCCGGCGACAGCGGGCTGCGGAAGAGGTCGTCGGCACCGGTGAACATCGCGCCGCGCAGGTGCCGCACGAACTCACCCGCGGCCAACACGATGAGGACCAGGTAGCTGGAGTTGATCAGAATGAAGTACCCGAAGATCAGGTAGTTCGCCCCCTCCAGCAGGCCCCGCGCCACCTCCGCCCACATCGGTCAGCCCTCCGCGCCCGTCAGCTCGGCCAGGGCGAGCGCCTCGCGCGCGTGGGCGCCGCCGGCCTCGGCGCTGCGGCGCAGGTGTGCCTGCCCCTTCGGTCCCAGCAGGACCAGCGACCCGGCCGCCTCGTGTGCCACCCGGTACGTCGGGTCGGACAGCAGACCGGCCAGGGTTTCCGCGGCGGCGACCGCCCCCACCACGCCCAGCGCGCGGGCCGCCGCGACGCGCACCTCCGGCGGGTTGGTCGGCGCGACGGCCGTGATCAGCGGCGGGACGGCCGCGCGGCCCCCGAGCCGACCCAGCGCGCCGAACGCCGCCACCCGCACGTCCGGGTCGGCCTCCCGGTCCAGGAGTTCCACGATGGCGCGCACCGATCCCGGCGAGCCGATCAGGCCAAGCGCCTCGAGCGCGGTGATCCGGACCACCGCCTCGTCGCGCCGCAGCGCGCCGTGCACCTCGGGCAGCGCGGCCTCGCCGATCCGCGCGAGTGCGTCGGCGACCATGTGTACCGGGACGTCGCGGGTCAACGCATCGAGCAGCAGGCCGGCCGCCTCCGGGTGACCGATCGCGCCGAGCGCCCGGACGGCCACCAGACGCACCTCGGGCTTGCCGTCGGCCAGCAACCGGCACAGCGGCGCGACGGCCTCGGTGAGCCGCAGGTTGCCCAGCAGCTCGGCCGCCCGCGCCCGGTGCGCGGCATCGAAATGCCCGAGCTGCCGCAACGCCCTGGTGGTGACGCCCCGGCGGGCGAACACCTCGGCGAGCGCCTGATGGGCCTCACCGCGCACCTTCTCGAGCAGCGCCACGGCCGTCGGCTCGGCCGCCTGCCACGCGGCCGGCGGGATGGCCAGCAGGTCCTCCATGCCCTCCTGCCCACCCTCGGCCACGAACGCGAGCAGCGCGCGCCGCGGCGCCCTGGCCAGCCGCTCGCGCCGCCGGTTGCGCGCGTGCCGGACGATCCGGATGAGCACGGCCACGAGCGTGAGCAGCAGAACCAGGCCGGCCAGCACGAAGATCGCGATGGTGAGGACCACGATCGCCACGGATGCCCCATCCCCTCGTCAGGCGCAGTCGCCGGCCGGCAGACGTACGGTGAACGTGCTCCCTTCCCCCTCCCGCGACGCCACGGTGACGACGCCGCCGTGCCCTTGGACGGTCGCCGCCACGATCGCCAGGCCGAGCCCGGTGCCGGGGATCTCCCGGCGCACCGCGTTGCTGGCCCGGAAGAACCGGCCGAAGAGCAGCTCCTGGTCGGCCTCCGGGATGCCGATGCCGGTGTCGCGCACGGTCATCACGACCGCGGCCCCGTCCTGGCCGGCCTCGACCGTCACGGTCCCGCCGGCCGGGGTGAACTTCACCGCGTTGGACAGCAGGTTCATCACCATCCGGTCGAGCTGTTCCGGGTCGCCGCGCAGCGGCAGCGGGGGGTGCACGGCGGCGCGGACGGTCACGTCGGCCTTCGCCGCCGTGGGCTCGATCGCCTGCAGCGCCCCGGTCACGACGGCGGCCAGGTCGACCGGGCGCTTGTCGCTGTCGTACGTGCCGGTCTCGATGCGGGACAGGATCAGCAAATCCTCGATCAGCATGCGCAGGCGTAGGGTGTTGCGCTCGATGACCGCGAGCATCTTGGCCTGCGCCGACGTGATCGGGCCCGCCTCCTCCTCGGTCAGCAGCTCCAGGTAGCCGGCGATGCTGGTCAGCGGCGTACGCAGGTCGTGCGATACCGCGGAGACGAACTCCGACTGGGCGGTGTTGAGCCGCCGGAGCTGCTCCACCAGGTGCCGCTCCTGTTCGAACAGCCGCGCGTTGACCAGCGAGCGGCCGAGGTCGCCGGCGCTCATCTCGGCCATCCGCACGTCGAAGTCCGACCACGGCGGGCTGCCGACCCGCCGGATCAGGGTGACGTGGCCGAGCGGGTCGGCCCCCGGGCCGATGGCGACGGTGATCACGGGCCCGGCGCCGGCGGCCAGCAGGGCGGCCCGTTCCGCTTCCGGCAGGAGGCTGTCCGTCGCCGGCACCGCGTCCGCCACGAAGGACCCCTCCTCCCGGCCGGCCAGCCAGTCCACCGGCAGAGCCGACAGCGCGGCGGGATCGCCGACGGCGCCCTGGACGCTCCAGATCGCCGGGCTGGTCGCGTCCTCGTCGTAGCGGATCAGGCGCACGACCACGTGGTCGGCACCCAGCACCTCGCCGAGGCCCTGGGCCGCGGCCCTCATGGCCGCCGCCACGGCCAGATCCCGGCGCATGAGCATGCCCAGCCGGCGGACCTCGCCGTAGCGCCGGTTCTGCGCCTCGTCCTCGGCGTACAGCCGGCTTACCTGGTCGGCCATCTGGTTGACCGAGGCGCCCACCGCCGCGATCTCCCGGGGCTCGTTGCCGACGGTCACCCGGGCGTCCAGGTCGCCGCGACCGAACCGGTCCACCGCCGCGACCACGCGGTCGAGCGGACGTACGATCCGTCGCGTGATCCGCACGCTCGCCAGGAAGGCGACGGCCGCCGCGGCGAGGGTCGCCGCGATCGTCGTGTAGACGCTGATCGTGCGCAGGTTCTTGACCTCGTGGAAGAGATCGGCGTACTCGTCGGAGAACTGCTTGTCGAGCACGGCATTCGCGGACACCGCCTCCTGGTAGCGGGCCTGCACCTCGGCGACCTCGGCGACCGTCTGCGCGGCGCCCGGCGTGGTGTTCACCAGATGGTCGGCCGTGCGCCACCACTCGTCGGTGCGTTGGCGCATCACGGCGACGACGGGATTGGTCGGATCGACGAGTTTCAGCAGATCGGCCATGGCGACGGGGGCCTCCGCGGCCGCCTTCTCGTAGGTCCGCTTGAGCTGCGGATTCCCGGTCAACAGGTAGCCGGAGAGCGCCACCTCCCCGGCGTCGATCACGGCACGCACCTTGTCGTTGGCCGTCTGCGACCCGTATATGTCGTTCAGGCGATCCTCGGCCTGTTGGTACCACGGCTCGACGGCGATGAGGCGGACCGCGCCGAACAGCAGGAACAGGCCGGCGAGCAGGATGGCTGTCCACAGGAGCAGGCCGCCCACGGTAGGGCGACGGGGATTCCCGGCCGAGGCGGCAGCCACCCTGGCCCGCGCCATGTCGTGGCTTCGGGTCAGGCCCGCGAGCGGGACAGCAGGGACTGGATCCGCGACACCAACTCGCGCGGGCTGAACGGCTTCGTCACGTAGTCGTCGGCGCCGGCGGAGAAGCCCACCTCCACGTCCTGCTCCTGCACGCGCGCCGTCAGCATCACCACCAGCGTGTTCGCGATCTGCGGGTCGGCGCGGATCTCCCGGCACACGTCGATGCCCGACAGCCCCGGCATGGCGATGTCGAGGACCACGAGCTCCGGGCGCCGGGCGCGGACCTCGTCCAGGGCCACCTGGCCGTCCGGTGCGGCGATGACGTCCAGCCCCAGCTGCTCCAGCTTGAAGACGACGAGGTCACGGATGTCCGCGTCGTCGTCCGCAACCAGCACCGTAGTCATGGTCCACCCTTGAAGATCACCTTGCCATCGATACTACGCCCGGTTTCTCCGCAATTGGGCAAAGCCCCATTTTGATCTCAACAGCACCGCACCGGTCGCCGCGCCCGCCAAATGCGTGGCGGCCAGCGCCGCCGGCAGCGCCGAAGGGATGCCCAGGTGGACCGTGATGCCGAGGATGCGCGACAGGCCCCAGGGCAGCAGCGCCAGCTGGTCGTTCCACACGGTCAGGGCGCGCTCCAGCCCGATCGTCGCGACCAACCCCGCGAGTACGCCGAGCGGCAGGCCCATCGCCAGCATGACCGCGCCGGTGGCGCGCCGGCCGCCGAGCCCGTAGCGGCGCCGCAGCACGACGCCGACGACCACGAACAGCCAGCAGAACGCCGCGAACGCCATCGTGACGTAGACCGTGCGCGAGGTGGGCGCGGTCCAGAAGTTCAGCCAGTACCGGCCGGGGCCGCGGGCCGCGAGCGCGACCAGCAGGAGCGCCGTGCGCAGCAGGGCCACCCCGCCGATCGCGGCCCACAGGTGGAACGGGTCGCGCCCGCGCACCAGCCACCGCGCCACCAGGGCGAACAGCAGCCACCCGCCGAGCGTCACCACCAGGTGCGCCGGGGCGGCGAACCAGGTCAGCGCGGCCCGGCTGGCGACCAGGACGACGGCGGGCAGCAGCCACACCAGGATCCGGTCGGTCCGCCCCGTCGGCGCCGGCAGGTCGCCCAGCCGCCAGGGCCGGGTGGCCGCCACGAACAGGGCCCGCAGCGCCGCCGCGCCCGGGAACCGAGCCCGCGTCGCCCCCAACAACAACACCAGTCCGATGAGTACGAGCAGCCCGCGCGCGACCCACGCCATCGCGGGGTCCCGGTCGGCCCGGACGCTGCCGAGGTCCGCGGCCGTGAAGTTGTACGCCGGCAGGTCCACGTTCCCGGCGTAGCGGGCCACGTGCTCGTCGCGCGCCTGCCGGTAGCCGACCTCGGCGTCGCGCCACGCGTCGTACGCCGCCGAGCTGCCGGTGTCGAGCCACTGCGCGTGGCGCAGCACCATGGTCCGGTAGGCGGCCAGCGTGCGCAGCAGGTTCGCCTCGTACTCCAGGGCGGCTACGAACGACTGCCGCAGCTCGGGCGAGCGCCAGGCCGCCGGGTCGGTGCCCGCCACGAGGGTGCGCATGTCGTCCGCGGCCGCGACGGCCCGGTCGCCCTCGGCGATCGCGTCGTCGAGGTGGTCGCGGCTGACGGCGTAGATGCTGTCCAGCGCCGCCGAGTCGCCGGTCACGATGTCCCACTCGAAGATCCACATCATGGGCGGCGGCTCCAGACCGAGCGCCCTGAC
Organism: Luedemannella flava; assembly: GCF_039528515.1. Lineage (NCBI taxonomy): Bacteria > Bacillati > Actinomycetota > Actinomycetes > Micromonosporales > Micromonosporaceae > Luedemannella > Luedemannella flava. The sequence goes on along the minus strand of NZ_BAAALT010000003.1, from coordinate 176,105 downwards.
GCTCTGCCGGGCGAACGGCCCGATATAGAGGCCCTGGGTGATCGCCTCCCGCGAGCGGGCCAGCGCCCCGCTGATCGCGTCCGCGGTCGCCGGGTCGGCCGAGAGCACCTGCCGGACCCAGTCCGCGGTGACCTGGGCCGGCTCGGCGGTCGGGTCCCAGGCCAGCCTCGCCGTGCCGTAGGTGTTCAGGTCGTACAGCTGCCAGAAGCCCGTGCGCAGGTAGAGGGTCATCGGGCCGGCGCGCAGCGGGCCGCCGTCCTGCGTCCAGTTCCACACGCCCTCGACGTGCGGGTTCACCTCAAGGAAGTGCCGCAACGCCTGGGCCTGCTCGGCCACCAGGTCGTTGGGCAGCGCGCCGAACCCCTCGAACTCGCGCCGCGCCTGGAACTCGACGATGCGCCGGTGGTCCCCCACCGCCAGCGTCGGGTTGAGCGGCAGGTGGCTGTAGAAGTCGCCGGCCACGTACTTGGTGGACACGACGAGGTGCGGGTCGTCGATCTCCCCGAGCACCGCCGCGTACGACTCGGGGTTGGTGTGCAGGTCGCCCACGGCGCCGACGCCGACCGTCCAGCTCCGGAAGATCAGATCCCGGTCGTACCTCCCGACGGTCGCAAGTAGCGCCCGCAGCATGGCGCGCACGGAGTCCTCGCTGGTCACGGCGAGCTTCGACGAGTAGTCCCAGCCGGCCTGGTAGACCTCGCCGCCCTCGCCGACGCGGACCATGAGCCCGTCGACGAAGGGCATCGTGTCGAACAGCTCGGACAGGCCGGCCTGGTAGACCGACCACAGCTTCGGGTCCTCGACGTTCAGGCCGCCGACCGTACGGTCGAGGTAGGCCTCCAGTGGGGGCGACACGGCGAGCATGTCGGTGAGCAGGTAGACGTGCAGCCCCATGTCGTGGGCGTACCGGAAGACGGGCCCGAACGCGGCGGCCAGGGCCTTGGCGCGCTCGATGTGCGGGTCGCCGGCCGGGTAGACGCCGAGCCCGTCGAACGTCACGTACTCGAGGAAGCCGGGCACGACCACGCCGTTGTAGCCCTCGCGCAGGGCATGCCGGACGTAGGACCGGAACTGTGTGTCGATGCGGGCGACCACGGCGGCGTCGACCCACGGCGCGGCAGGCAGCACCGCCTCGGCGACCACATCGGTGTTGAGGGAGTAGTCGGTGCCGGCCGCGAAGGCGGCGGCGTCCGGCTCCCGGCCCACCGAGCCGGAGTCGGTCAGGCGCAGCCCGAGGCGGGGCTTCTGGACCGTCCCGTCGGCGACGACCGCCGCGCCCGAGCGGATCTTGTCGGCCAGCGCGTAGAGGCCTGCCGCCGCGCCGGCCGGCCCGGCGGCCTCGAGCGCGTAGCGACCGCCCGCCTCGGTCCGGATCCGGTAGGCCTCCGGCGAGTCGTCGAACGTCGCGACGAACCGGACGGACAGGTCCGCGGTGCCCGGTCCCACGGTCGGCGCCGGTGCACCCCGGTCGACCAGCGCGTCCGCCACGGCGGTCGCCGCGAGGCGCACCCGCTCGTCGGCGGGCACCCCGATGGCCGTGATGCGCGGCGCCGGCACCATCGGCGCGGCCCGGCCCGACCGCGGGGCGGCCGGCGGGGTGTCCGACGGGGTGAAGCTGAGACCCAGCGCCTCGCCGATGGCGATCGCGACGACGGCACCGAGGAGCAGGGAGACGAGGGCCGCCACCAGTGACGGCCAGGCACGGGGGGCAGGCACGGCGGCAATTCTAAAAAGATCATCTACCCGCGCCGGCCGCCGAACGGCCGCTCCTACCTGCCCAAACGGCCAAGGTCGCGTCGCGTTCGGCGCACCTGAGCCGTTTCGCGTCGAATCTCACCAGCCGAGCAGGCTGCCGCTGCCGGCGCGGCCATGTTCGCAGGGGTGGCGACCACGTGCGGGTGCGGGGCGGTGCCAATGGCGCCGACGTAACCAGACCGTCACGGGCTTCCGGCTGACCGAGGAGGCCGCCGATGACGGCGCGCACCGTGCGACCGTACAGATCGTCGGCCGGCGCCGCCGCGCTTCGCACGAACAGCATGACCACCCCGTTGAGTACGCCGATGGCCTCCATCTTCGCCGTGGTGGAAGTTCTTGCTGCAGGTCCGCCGGGCGGTCCCCGCGCTGCGGATCGGCCAGTACTCCACGGAGGGCGTCTCCGGCGGGATGGCCTACAAGCGGCGCTACACCTCGGGCTCGGTGGACAGCTTCGTGCTGGTCACGGTCTCGGGCTCGGCCACGTTCACGGGCATCCCCAACGGGACCTACACCGACGCGGTCACCGGCGGGACGCTGACCGCCAGCGTCAGGTCGGCAACGCCGGCCCGTACCTGGAGTAGCCGTTCCACCCCTGGGCCGCCCTACGGTGCCGTGGCCACGTAGACGGTGTTGGCGGACTCGCCGCCGCGGACCGGGTTGGCGAAGGTGACGACATGCGCGGTAGGGCGGACGAACACCTGCTCGAGGGTGGCCACGAACGCGGCGTCGGGTGGGTCGTCGGACCACAGCGCGAACACCCCGCCAGGGTGCAGGTGACGGGTGAGGTGGCGCAGGCCGTCGGCCGTGTAGAACCCGGCATGGCTCGGGTGCAGCACGTGCTGCGGGGAATGGTCGATGTCGACCGCGATGACGTGGAACGGGCGGCCGGCGTGGTCCGGGTCGAACCCCGCCCCATGGGACATGGCGAAGAAGTCGCCGTGCACCAGCCTGCTCCGCCGGTCCGCGGTCACCGGCGTGGCGAACGGCAGCAGCCCGTCGCGGTGCCAGCCGATCACCTCGTCAAGGGCCTCCACCACCGTCAATGACCCCACCCGGGGCTCGTTCAGAACGGCGCAGGCGGTATAGCCGAGACCGAGCCCACCGACCACGACGTCCAGGCCGTTTCCGGGCCCCGGGTACGCGGCCAGGGCCAGCCGCGCCAGCTCCACCTCCGCGACGGTGAACAGGCTGGACATCAGGAAGTCGTCGTCGAGCTTCACCTCGTACACGTCGACGCGCAACGCCGGGTCCAGCCGCCGACGCAGGCTCACCTCACCCATCGGCGTCCGGTGCCAGGCAAGTTCCTCGAACCGCACGCTCACCGCTGTGCCCTTCCTCAACCGGCCATGCCGATGACAACCTACGCTCACCGGCATGGCCGAGACGGTGATGCTGATGTTCAGCTTCTTCGAGCATGACTGGGACGAGAGTCTCGATGGCCCCGACGCGATGAACGCGGAACTGATGCGGCGCGTCACCGAGGGTCAGTGGACGCCCCACACCGGTTACCAGCCGGACGCGGACGACATAGCGACGATCGAAGAGCTCACGGAACGGGCATGCGAATCCATCAACGAATGGGACGTGCCTGACGACGCGGTGCGCGTCCCCATCGAGAAGCTGCGGGCCATCATCGACGCCGGCGGCTGGACATTCGTCGCCGGCAGATTCATGGAGTTCGAAGGTCACCACAACGACACCGAGTTCGTCGTGAAGCTCACCCGATAGGCAGGGGCCGCGGTCCGTGTCCGATCGGGGCATGGCCGTTCGTAGCAGGGGTGAGGCCGCCCGCGGTGGGGCGCCCTGAACACGAAGCCCAGGTACGTCGTCTCCGCCACGCTCACCGAACCGGACTGGGCCGACACGACCGTTCTCTCCGGTGACCTCCTGACGGCCATCCGCGGGCTGAAGGCCGGTCCGGCGGGTGAGTTGCACCAGGTCTACCGGCCGGCCGCCCCCGGTAGGTGACCGGCTGAGTCCGCACGGCTCAGTGGGCCCCGGCGGCGATGGCGGCGGCCGCGGCCTGGGCCAGGCCGCGGATCTCCGCCTTCCCGCACGGCTTACGCAGGACGGCGAGCCGCCAGTAGAGCGGGCCGATGACAAGATCCGCAGCCAGGTCCGCGTGGGTGTCGGGCGGCAGTTCGCCGCGACCGATGGCGCGTTCCACGACCTGGCCGCCGACCGTGCGGCCGGTCTCGGTCAGGGTCTGCTGCAGCGTGGCGCCGATGTCCGGGTTGCGCGCCGCCTCGGCCAGCAGGTCGGGAATGATCTGCGACGCCAGCGGGTGGCGTAGCGCCGACGCCATGCCCCGCATCGCCAGCTCGAGGTCGCCCCGCAGGCTGCCCGTGTCGGGCAGCTCGAGCCGCTGACCGGCGATCGCGGTGACCACCTCGAGCACCATCTCGAGCTTTGACGGCCATCGACGGTAGATCGCCGTTTTGGCCACCCCGGCCCGTCGCGCGACCGCCTCAATCGACAGGCGCCCGTACCCGGTGGCCGCGAGCTCCTCCACCAACGCGTCACGCAGGGCCGACGTGATCTCCGACCGGAGCACGGCCGCTCCCGCGGCGCTCCGCTTCCCGGCGCTCGAATCGGTCACTCGCGGATCATACCGTGCGGTGCTACGCTGCCGTTACGACGCTACGGTAGCGTCGCGACGCATCCGTCACGGGAGGTTCGCATGCGTGAGACGGCAGTGGCCCCGGAGCCAGGTGATCTGCACGATCTGGCCACGCGGTTCGGGCTGCGGCCGGCCGGCGTCCGGCCCCGCCTGACGGACTATGCGCGCCAGGTCTGGGAGTACCGGCACTTCACCACCAGCCACGCCAACGCAAAGACGATCTCCACCCTGGGCGGCACCCGACTCGGGCAGCTCTGGCAGGTGCTCACCCCGCTGGCGAACGCGGCCGTCTACTACCTGATCTTCGGCATCGTGCTCGGCACCCGCGGCGACGTGGGCAACTTCCTGGCCTACCTGTGCACCGGGGTGTTCGTGTTCGCCTTCACCCAGAGCGTCGTCCAGCAGGCCACCCAGGCCGTCAGCGGCAACCTGGGGCTGATCCGTTCGCTGCGGTTCCCGCGCGCGTGCCTGCCGCTCTCGGTCGTGCTGACCCAGGTCAAGGCGCTGGCCGGCGCCATGATCGTCCTCATCGGCATTATCAGGCTCACCGGCGAACCACCCCGCGTGGGATGGCTGCTCGCCCTGCCCGCGCTCGCGCTGCAATGCGTCTTCAGCGCCGGTCTGGCCATGGTGATGGCCCGCCTCGGCGCCGCACTCCCCGACCTCAAACAGGTGGTCCCCTTCATCACCAGAGCCTGGATGTACGGGTCCGGGGTGCTGTACGCGACGTCGGCGTTCGACGCGCACCTGCCACCCGGCCTGGCGGCCGCGGCCCACGCCAATCCGATGCTCGTCTACATCGAACTCGTCCGCGGCGCCCTGCTGACCGGAGTCCCGTTGGCCTCACCGGGTTGGCAGCTCTGGCTGCTCGCGGCGGGCTGGGCGCTGGTCGCGGGCGTCGGCGGGTTGGTCTACTTCTGGCACGGAGAACGGAGCTACGGCCGTGGCTGAGACAAAGGTCCCGACGGTCGTCGTTGACGATCTGCACGTGGTCTACCGGGTGCACGGCCCGGGCGCGGCCGCCAGCCCGGCCGCCGGCCTCCGGCGCCTGGTCACCGGCAAGCCGTCGGCGGCGATCCGTGAGGTCCACGCGGTGCGTGGGGTGACTCTCGTTGCCTACGAGGGTGAGGCCATCGGCATTGTCGGTACGAACGGCTCGGGCAAGTCCACCCTGCTACAGGCGATCGCCGGCCTGTTGCCGGCCGCCCGGGGGCAGGTCTACACGCGGGGCCAGCCGTCGCTGCTGGGCATCAACGCCGCGCTCATGCCCGACGTCTCCGGCGACCGCAACGCCGTCCTCGGCTGCCTCGCGATGGGGATGAGCCGCGCCGACGCCCGGCGGGCCGTTCCGGACATCCTCGCCTTCTCCGGGATCAACGAGCGGGGCGACTTCGGCACACTGCCGATGCGGACGTACTCCGCGGGGATGGCCGCGCGGCTGCGCTTCGCCATCGCCTCGGCCAAGCCGCATGAGGTGCTGCTCATCGACGAGGCCCTGGCGACCGGCGACGCACGGTTCCGGGCGCGCAGCGAGGAACGCGTCCGCGAGCTGCGGGCCACGGCGGGCACCGTCATCCTGGTCAGCCATCAGCTGCGCTCCATCCGCGACACCTGCGAGCGGACGATCTGGATCGAGTCCGGCCGGCTCCGGCTCGACGGGCCCACCGACGAGGTTCTCGCCGCCTACGAATCCTTCAGCCGCTGATCCGTGCGGATTGCCGCGCACGCGACGTCGTCGAGTTCTGCCCGCAGCGCGTCGCGCAGACAGCCAGCGCCGGCGACGTCGGGATAGAGCGCGGCGAGGTCACAGCGCCACCACCGGGGCGGGCGTCGTAACCTCGTCCAGCGCGTACCACATGGGTTCGACTCTAGGCGGCACCGCCGAACAGCGGGGTGCTCAGGTAGCGCTCGCCGGTGTCCGGCAGGACGACCACGACCGTCGCGCCCGGCTGCGTCACCAGGGTCGCGGCGTGCAGGGCCGCGCCGCTGGACACCCCGGCGAGGATGCCCTCGGTGGTGGCCAGGCGCCGCGCCGCCGCCCGCGCCTCGTCCACGGTGACCTTGGCGATCTCGTCGTAGACGTCCGTGTCGAGCACCGCGGGCACGAACCCGGCGCCGATGCCCTGGATGCCGTGCGGTCCCGGCGCGCCGCCCGACAGGACCGGCGACTCGGCCGGTTCGACGGCCACGACGCGCAGCTCGGGCTTCTTCTCCTTGAGCACCTGCCCGACGCCGGTCACGGTGCCGCCCGTGCCGACGCCCGCGACGACGACGTCCACGAGTCCGTCCGTGTCGTTCCAGATCTCCAGGGCGGTGGTGCGCCGGTGCACGTCCGGGTTGGCGGGGTTGTCGAACTGGGCCGGCAGGTACCAGCCGTTGTCCTCGGCGAGCCGCCGGGCTTCCGCCACGGCGCCGGACATGCCCAGCGGGGCCGGGGTGAGGACCAGCTCCGCCCCGTACGCGGCGAGCAGCGCGCGGCGCTCCACGCTCATGCTCTCCGGCATGGTGAACGTGACCCGGTAGCCCTTCGCGGCCGCGACCATGGCCAGCCCGATCCCGGTGTTTCCGCTGGTCGGCTCGACGATGTGGGCGCCCGGCGCGAGCTGGCCGCGCGCCTCGGCCGCCTCGACCATGGCGAGCGCGATGCGGTCCTTCACGCTGCCGGCCGGGTTGGCCGACTCGAGCTTGGCCAGCAGCCGCACGGGCAGCCCGGCGCCGAACCGGGACAGCTCGACGAGCGGCGTGCGGCCGATCAGGTCAAGAACGCTGGAGTACGTAGGCATGGGGTGTCTCCTCAATGGTGGATGGGGGCGCGTCAACGCGCGCGCCAGGGGGAACGTCACGAAGCACCAGGGCGTGCGCGCCGACGCGGGCGTCGTCGCCCACGTGGACGGGGCCGAGGACGGTGGCGCCGACGCCGAGGACGACCCGGTCGCCGACGCTGGGATGCCGCCGGCTGCCCTTCGCGTCCCGCCACCAGCCGCGCCCCCCGAGCGTCACCTGGTGGAACATGGTCACGTCGTCGCCGATGACGGCGGTCTCGCCGATGACGACGCCGGAGCCGTGGTCGATGAACAGGCGCCGCCCGATCGTGGCGCCCGGATGGATCTCGATGCCGGTGGCCGACCGGACCGCCTGCGACAGCGCCCGCGGCACGAACGGCACCCGCCACAGGTGGAGCCGGTGCGCGACCCGATGCCACCACAACGCCCACAGCCCGGGATACAACAGAACCTCAAGCCGTCGTACGCCGTAGAGCGCGGGATCGCGCAGGCACACGGCACGTAGATCGTCGAACATGGTCGGTCCTCGGCACGATGCGGACCCGCGCGTCGGGCGCGCGGATCACGATGATCGGGCCGGTCACCGGCCCGCTGGCTGACTCAGCTCAGCGGGCCGGACACCGCTCGTCGAAGTCCCGTCGCACGTGCGGCCCACTCATCGGCACGGCAAACCGCCGCCCGGCGAGCGCGACACAAGATCGGAACATGCCAGCAACGCTATGTCCGTGCCACCCCCCGCGGGTAGGGCCCAAAGTCCCGCCGGCGCACGTCACAAAGCGCACAAGGTCGACCTTTGCAGGCAGCAAATACACATTTGCGGTGGCCAGTAGGGTCAGATCATGGATGGCGACGCGTCGATGGCGGAACCCACATCGGCGGAGCCGGAAAGCGGCACGCCTGCCCGCCGGCGGTCCCGGCCCCAGTGGTTCGGAACGGTAGCCCTCGTTCTGAGCACCGTGGTGGTGTCCGTGGTCGCCACGTCGCTCGTCGACGGACTGATCAGATCAGCCGACCAGGACGCGTCGGGCCGCGCCGCCATCGCCCAGTGCCGGCGGTCGGCGGGCGGCACCATCGCGCGCGAGCACGCTGGCCGCTTCACGGTCGAATACCACGACGGTTTCATCAACGGCGTCAACGAAGCTGGCGACCGGGCCGTTCGGGTCATGGGGTCCGCCGCCGGAACGGGCGACGCCGGCCCTTTCACGTACACCTACTCGTGCACGCTCGGGTCGTACGACGCCGATGCGCAACAATGGGGCAGTTGGACGGCGGCCATCGGACGCGAACCCGTCAGCGGGACGGCAAGCCCAGGCGTCCCAACGTCGCCCGCAGCAGATGACGCCCCGCCATCGACTCCGGGCCCCTGAGGCGCTCCAGCACCCGCCCGCTCCAGGCGCCGGTCAGCCCGAACCGGGCGTTGTAGGCGCCCAGCCGCTCGTCGTAGGTCGGGATGTGCTTGTCGGCGGCGTCCGCGTCGTACCGCTCGTGGTGGAGGACCGCGGCCTGGGGCAGGCGGGGCTTGACGTCCGCCGCCTCTGACGGGTCGGGCGCGCCGACGGCCAGGCCGAACGTCGCCACGGTGTGCGGCGGCAGGCCAAGCTCGGCGGCGACCTGCTCCGGGTTGTTGCGGATCGCGCCGACGAACACCGCGCCCAGGCCGAGCGACTCGGCCGCGACCACGGCGTTCTGAGCCGCGAGCGCCGTGTCGACGAACCCGATGAGGGTGGTCTCCAGGTAGTCGGCGGCGCCCACGTGCGCCCCGGCCCGCCCGGCGAGGCGGCGGGCCCGGTCGAGGTCGGCGACCCAGACGAGGAACAGCGGCGCCTGGGCGATGAACGCCTGGTTGGCGGCCAGAGCCGACAGCCGCGCCTTGCGCTGCGGGTCGCGGACCGCGACGACGCTCCACGGCTGCAGGTTGGACGACGTCGAGGCGGACTGCGCGGCCGCGATCAGGGCGGTGAGCTCGGCGTCGGTCACGTCGCGGTCGGTGAATCTGCGCACCGAGCGGTGCGCGAGCTGCAGGCGGAGGACGTCGTTGACGACGCCGAGGGTGGCGGTGGGGTCGCCATAGCGGGCGGCAGCAGACATAATCTGCACTATACCCATCGCCTTAATAGGTTTATAGGGAGACGACATGGGCGAGTACCTCTGGTACATCCCGAACCAGGTCCAGCCCGGTCACCGCGGCGACGACACGGTGGTCGACCACAACACACTGGCCACCCTGTCCGGCCACGCCACCACCCTCGAGGAGTACGGGTGGGGCGGGGCGCTCATCGGCACCGGCTGGGGCCGGCCGGACACGTTCACGGTCGCCACCGCGCTGGCCGCGCGCACCACGACGTTCCAGCCGCTCATCGCGATCCGCCCCGGCTACTGGCGGCCGGCCAACTTCGCGTCCGCCGCCGCGACGCTGGACCACCTCACCGGCGGACGGGTCCTCATCAACATCGTGTCGGGCCAGGACAACCTCGCCGCGTACGGGGACAGCGAGGGCGACCAGGCGCACCGCTACGGCCGCACCAGGGAGTTCATCCACCTCGTGCGGCGGCTGTGGACGGAGGAGAACGTCACCCACGACGGCGGGCACTTCAAGGTCACCGGCTCCACGGTGGTGCCCCGCCCGGTGGTGCGCGGCGAGCGCCGCCACCCGCGGCTCTACTTCGGCGGCGCCTCGGCGGCCGCGGAGCGCGTCTCGGCCACGGAGGCCGACGTGCAGCTGTTCTGGGGCGAGCCGCTCGACGGGGTCCGGGAGCGCATCGAGCGGCTCACGGCGCTCAGCGACGAACTGGGGCGCGAGCACGCCCCGCTGGAGTTCGGGCTGCGCATCACCACGCTGGTGCGCGACACGACCGGGCAGGCCTGGGCCGACGCCGAGGCGAAGGTGGCCGAGATGGCGAAGGGCACCAGCGCCTTCCCGCGCGATCCGCACCGCCGCGCCGCCGTCGGCCAGCAGCGGCTGCTCGACCTGGCCGCGCGCGGCGAGGTGCTCGACGACAACCTCTACACCACCCCGGGAAAGTTCGGCGGCGGCGGCGCCGGGACGACCTGGCTGGTCGGCTCGGCCGAGGACGTGGCCCGGTCGCTGCAGAAGTACCGGGACCTCGGCATCACGCACTTCGTGCTGTCCGACACCCCGTACCTGAACGAGATCCGGCGCCAGGGTGCCCAACTGCTGCCGCTGCTGCGCGAACAGGCGGTCCCGGCTGCGGCGTGAGCCGGCCCGGCCCGCCCCGGCGGGATAGCGCGAACGGGGCGGGCCGGAGTCCGGACTACTTGACGATCGAGATGCCGGCCGTGATGTCCGGGGTGGTCGCCGGGAACGGGATGTTGACCTTCTTTCCGTCGATCTCCACCGCGATGTTCGCCGGTTTGCACGTCACCGTGACGGCGTCGAACCCGTCGTCGACCGCGGTCACCTTGCAGGTGACCACGATGGTGCCGATCTTCTTCTTGCCGGCGCACTTCGTGACCAGGTCGAAGACCAGGTCCTTCGCCTTGCCGGGCACGGAGATGTCGACCTCGAAGCGCAGCGTGTCGCCCACCGCGGGCTTGGTCTTCGTCTTGAACAGCGAGCTGAGCGGCACCCAGGTCACGTCGATCGTGGCCGGGGCCTTCGCCCGGTATGCGACGAGCGCGTACGCCGTGGCCGGCGCTGTCATGACCGGCCCGGCGCCGGTCGGCACGGTCGTCCCGGTGGGCTCCGGCGCCGCGCACACGGCGTCGGTGGCCTCCGGCTCCCCGGTGGGCACCGGCTCCCCGGTGGGCTCGGGCGGCGACGTGGGCCCGGGCACCGCGGAGGGCCCCGCGGCCGCCGTGGTCGGCTCGGGAGCCGTGGTCAGGGCCGGATGGGCGGTCACCACGTCGCGGGCGCCGACGGACGCCGGGGCGGCCGATGAGGCGCCGGCCACCGCGACCACGACGGTCGCCGCGAGAGCGGCGATGACCGCCCCGGACCAGAGTGCGCGCGCACTCCTGATCTTGTTCATGCGTTCCTCCTATGCGGTCGCCGGGGTTTCCGGCGACTCGCATGGGCTTCGGAACGCGCACGCCCGGGGTAGCGCACGCTGTTGGATGCACGTCAATACGTTGACAATCGGTCAGCGCGGAATGTCCGGGATATCGAGATCATCGTCGTCGTACGGGATATAGGCGCGGCGCGGCGCCGGTGGCGGATTCGCCGCCAGTCGCCTGACGAGTTGACATTCCACTCATGTCCACTGATCCGCTACCGAACGAGTTGACACCGGGTCCGGACACAGCTGGGACACGGATCTTCCCAGGTAGCGGGACGGTGATCTACGGTATGCGGCCATGGTGAGCAGTGGACAGGACGAGACGACGCCCAACGACGGCAGGCCCGCACGCGCGGCGGCGGTGACCCTCGCCGTCGCGCTGGTGGTGCTGACCGCCGGCCTCGGGTACGTCGACGGCACCGGCCTGTTCGCCCCGCTCAACTGGGTCGACACCGGCTTCTTCCCGACGTTCGCGACGAGTCCGGCATGGGGCACGGTGGTGTTCCTGCCGCTCCTGGTCGCGGGCGGCGCGCTGCTGTGCCACCGGGCCCTGCGGAGCCTGACGCCGGGCACGCCGGGGCGGTGGGCGTTCTGGGGCGCCTGGTCCGCCCTCGTGCTGGCCGCCTTCGGCGCCAAGCTGGTCTACACGCTGCTGCTGCTCGTGATCGCCGGCCCGCACGGGCTGCACGTCTGGCCCACGGTCGGCGCGGTGCTCGCCGCGTGCGGGCTGTCCGCCGCCAAGTACGGCTTCTTCGGTCTGCTCGCGGCCGGGCCCGCCGCCGCGGCGTACTCGATCAGTGCCTGGCGTGGGCGGCGCCGTGCCGGCGGCGGCGAGCGGACGGCAACCGACCCGCCGGCCGGCGCCCCCGCGCCGTTGTGGTCGCCGGTCCTGTTCGTGCTCGGCGCGATCGTGGCCGACAAGGCGGCCGAGACGATCTTCGGCTGGGTCGCCGTCGACACCGGGTTCCCCCCGGTCATCGGAGTGGTCGGCGCCTTCTTCCTGACCCTTTTCCTGTGGCGTCGCCTGGGCGCGCGGCTCACCGGGATCGCCCGCGTCGCGCTGTGGGCCACGACCTGCGGCGCCTCCGGGCTGGGCTTCCTGCTCCAGTGGCTGCGCGACGCGCTGTTCAACGGGTTCGGCGGCGGCCTGTTCCCGCTGATCGGCGCCCTGGTCCACGTCGGCGTGGGCGTGCTCGCCGGCGTCGTCACCTGCGCCGCCGGCCTGTGCTGGTCGGCGGTGAGCGCGCGCACGCCGGCCGGCCGGATCGCCGGGGCGTTGCGGGCCCGGGCCGCCGGTTCGCGCCGTGTCGAGATCGCCGCCATCATCCTCGCCATCGTCGCCGCGCTCCTGCCCTACCTCCCCTGGCCGGGCGGATCGACGACCTACGCCGTGCCGACCGCCGCCAGCGCCGACGCCGGGGGTCTGCTCCCGCTGACGATCGACCGCGGCGGCGACCCGGTCATCGCCGACAGTTCGGGCCGGCAGGTCCTGCTGCGCGGGGTCAACGTGAACCAGCTCGTCGACTACGGCCAGCGCGACCCGGCCTCGCCGACGGTCATGCCGCTCGCCGAGGACGACTACGCGCGGATGGCCGGCGACTGGGGCTTCAACGTGCAGCGGCTCAACCTGTCCTGGTCGGCGCTGGAGCCGAGCCGGGGCGTGTTCGACCGGGCGTACATCGCCCGGGTGCGCGCCGCCGTCGACCAGGCCGCCAAGCACGGCATCTACACCGTGCTCGACATGCACCAGGACACCTACTCCAAGTACGTCACGGCGACCCCCGGCACGACGTGCCGCTCCGGCGCCGAGCCCGAGTTCGGCAACGACGGCGCCCCGCAGTGGGCCACGCTCACCAACGGGGCCAAGGGCTGCGGCTTCATGGGCCGCGACCTGTCCCCCAACGTGCAGCAGGCCTTCACGAACCTGTACGCCGACACGGACGACCTCGGCGCGGAGTTCGCCCGGGCCTGGGGCGTGCTGGCGACGGAGTTCGCCGCCGACACCGCTGTCGCGGGGTACGACCTGCTCAACGAGCCCGGCCCGGGCAACGCCCCCGGCATCACGTCCGGGGTGCTGCTCGGCCGGCTCTACCAGCAGATCATCACGTCGATCCGGGCGGCGGAGGCGGGCGCGTACCACCACCTGATCTTCTTCGAGCCGTCGATCCTCTGGTCCGGGATGGGCTTCGACGCCACCCCGCCGGTGGGCTTCTCCGACGACCCGGCGCTGGTCTTCTCGCCGCACCTCTACAACGAGTCCATCACCATGGACCAGGGCCTCGGCGTCACCCTCACCACCATCGAGCACGGGTACGAACTGGCCAGGCGCGCCGCCGACGCGTACGACGTGCCGTTGTGGTCCGGCGAGTGGGGCTGGTTCGGCGACCTGGACAAGGTGCGCGGCCGCTACGACCGGTTCCTCGCCCGGCAGAACACCGATCTGCTCGGCTCGGCCGTGTGGGTGTGGAAGAAGTCGTGCGGCGACCCGCAGACCGGCGCCGACTCCCCGTCGTCGGGCAGCCTCAACCCGCTGGCGTGCCCGTCCCGCTCGCCGATGCCGAACCCGGCGTTCCTGCAGCCGGCCCTGTCGCAGGCGTACCCGCGGGCGGTCCCCGGTCGGCTCACGTCACTGAGCTCGTCGCCGACCGGCGTGGACCTGTCGCTCACCGGCGACGGCACCGGGTCGCTGGACGTCTGGGTCCCCGGCGCCACGGCGCCGACCGTCACCTCCACCGGGCTCACCGGTCTGACCGTCAGCCAGGGTCCCGACGGCGGGTGGCGGCTGACCGCCAACGCCTCCGGCGCGTACTCCCTGACGGCGCGCGGCTAGGTTGGCACCGTGAAGATCGAGGTGTTACCGGACCGGTTCGACGAGGTGCCGACGGCCGACGCGACGGGCATGGACCGGCGCGCCTTCGGCGAGTTCGTCAGCCCACGCGGCGAACTCGCGTCGTACGCGTTCGGCTGGACCACCGGGGCCGACCCGCACGTCGGCCGGGTGTCGGTCGGCATCGGCGCCGGCAACCCCGGCGGCGGCACGTTCCACGCCGTCGTGTTCGCGCACGAGGGCGACTGCGCGTACTCGCTGACCGACGAGCCCTTCGAACGGGTCCCGCAGGGCGGCCCGCACCTCACGGCGCAGCAGGCCCGTGCCCACGAGGACCTGCCGTTCGTCTGGTGGGTCGTGGACCAGGTCATGGAGCGCGACCGCCGCGCGTGGTGGATGCGGCACTGGGTGCTGGGCACCCACAGCATCCAGACGCCGGAGGTCTTCGAGCACCGCGAGCCCGTCCTGCTGGTCGGCAACGACGAGGACGGCGTCTGGCAGCTCATCGGCGCCACAAGAGCAGGCGACGACGGCAAGGTCGGGCACCTGTCGCACAACATCGACGAGGACCCGACGCTGATCGAGATCCTCGACCTGCCGGCGGGCCACAGCGCGTACCGCACCCACGTCGGCGGCCGGTGGACCCGACAGCCCGGCTACCCGACTGAGCGGTAGGTTCGCGTCGCCTGAGCCAGCGTGACGACCGACCCGTCCCGGCGCACGGTGCCGTCCCTGGGGCGCTGGCCGGCACTGTCCACTGTGTCGTTTGCCGGACGGAGGTTCTGCCCGGTCGGTTGGCCCGCACCCGAAACCTTTTCGGCGTCCGACCTGCGAGACCTCCCGGTTGACCGGTTCAGGGATCTCGGTAGAGTCGTGCGACGGAGCCTGGACGACATCCATCGCAACGAATGGACAAATGAGGCATGAGTGACACTCGGCCACCGTCAACCAGGCACCGCGCGGGTTCCTCGCCGACCCGACGACGCATCGTCATCATCTCCGTCGTGGCGGCCATCGCCGCCGCGTCGATCGCCGCGTTCGCCGCGCTGTCGTCGGCCAACCCGTCGACCACCGACGCCCGGAACGGGACGTCGGCCGGCGCGACGGACAGCAACGGCGCGCCCATCGGCAGCGGCGCGCCGTCCGCGACCACGACGCCGGGCGCCGCGCCGACCTCGGCCGCCCCGATGCCGACCGGCCCGTGCGGGCGCAAGGCCGGCGCCAAGCCGGTCGTGAAGGTCACCAACGTCAACGTGGGCGTCAGCGTGAAGGGGTACGGCGGCGAGGGCGACACCGAGCCGCTGCCGATGGCCATCGCGTCCACCCCGTCGGGCGGGTCATGGCTCGCCTGGCTGGCCGGCGGCAAGATCTACCTCGGCAAGCTCGACTGCGACGACAAGCTGGTCGGCAAGCCCACCACGTTTACGGGCATCGACCTGCAGGACGTGCAGGCCGACGCGAACGGCGGCGTCCTGCTGCTCACCCGCAAGGGCTCCTGCGGCAGCGGCCCGCTGTGCGGCGGCTCGTCGAGCCCGTGCAACACCATGCACATGGTCCGGTTCGACAACAACGGCACGATGGTCTGGGAGCGCCAGGTCACGAACCTGTCCAGCAGCCGCCAGGGCTACGACAACGGCGCCCGGTTCGTCTGGTGGTACCAGCACCACGGCCGCCTCGCCACCGACGGCAGGAACTGGGCGGCGTACTTCGGCGTGGCCATCACCGTCCAGAACGGCAACTGCGTCGACATCCACGAGGGCGACCGCATGCAGGTCGTCAGCTCGAGCGGCAAGCTGGTGTCGCACCGCGACGCGTTCGAGGTCGGCTGCAGCCACGCGTGGACGTCGCGCATCGTGTGGGATCCGCGTGCCAAGAAGTTCGCCATGGTGTGCGCGACGGACAACGACTGCCGCATCGCGCAGCCCAGCCCGTACCGCACGGTCGCGTCCGGGACGTGCGACGGCACGCTGTTCGGCGGAGACCTGGTGCTCGCGAAGTCCAAGGGTTACTGGACGGCGTGGAGCCAGGGCGGCAAGATCCGCCTGGAGCACTTCACCACCGGCGCGTCGGACAAACGCGTCAGTACGGGCTTCAGCTCACGCCACCCGCACCTGGTCACCTACGGGAGCGGCCGGATGCTGCTGTCCTGGGCGTCGGGCTCCGGGATGACCGCGCAGGTCTACGACTCGGGCACGGGCGCCAAGGTCGGCGGCACGTTCACCATCAACGCCCGCGACCACGACTACCAGGCATTCAAGGCGTACCCGGACGGCAGCGCCGCCTACCCGGCCGCGGGCAGCAACGGCACATCGATCCGCATCGCCCGCGTCATGCCGCTGGGCTGACGACAGCCGGCCGCGTCGGCGTCCCCGCCGCCGACGCGGTCCACGACCTATCGATCAGAGTGCGCGCCGTGCCTGGGACAGGCGGTCGAACACGACGTCCAGAATGCCGCGGTGGATGCCGTAGCTGATGCGCCAGCCGGGTTCCGCATCCGGCCCGTAGTGGCCGGCGGGAAGCAGGTCGACGCGGGCGCGCCGCAGCAGGGCGGACAGGCGATCGGACCCGTCGTCCTCGATCCATCCGATGAGGCCCGGCACCCCCGGGGCCAGCGCCACCCCGACGTCCAGGCCAGGCAGGAAGGACCCGAGGGCGACGCGGTTGACCTCGAGTTCTGCCCGCGTCTGTGCCAGCCAGTCGTCACCGTGGTCCAGGCACGCCAACGAGGCGGCCACGCCGAACGTGTCCGGGGCCGGGAGCGCGACGTCGGGAAGGCCGCCGAGGTATTCGGCGGCCGCGGCGTTGGCGTACAGGAAGCCGGTGCGCATGCCGCTCGATCCGAACGTCTTGGACAGTGAGGTGCACACGACCACCGCGGCATCGTGGTCATCCGCCCGGGACAGGAACGACGGGCAACCCGACAACGGAAGGTGTACCTCGTCGACGACGACCGCGCACCGCGCCTGCGCGGCGAGATCCAGGATCCGGTCCATCTCCGCAACCGATCGCGCCGTGGCGAAGGGATTATGCGGATGGCACAGCACGACACAGTCGCTGAGCTCGAGCGTCGATGCGACGGCCGCCCAGTCCACCGACGAGCCCGGCGCGCCCGGCGCCGGCACGGTCAGGAGCCGACGGCGCGGGTACGGCGCCAGCCGCGTCAGGTCGGGGTACAGCGGCGTCTCGACGGCAACCGTGCCGCCCGCGGTGACCAGCGCGTCCAGCGCCGTCCGGCAGGCCTGAAGGGCGTCCGAGCACGTTCGCGACCAGGCGAACTCGGTGAACCCGAACAGCTGTTTGGCGAGATCCCCATGCCGTTCGCTCAGCATCGCGGGGTCGAAGTAGCCGATGCCACGCTCCGCCAACCGCTCGGTGACGGCCTCGGCCACGAAGGCCGGGGTGCGCACGTCGAGTTCGGCGATGGTGAGCGGGATCGCGTCCGGAGCGGACCTGCGTTGCCAACGCAGCGAGCCGCGCTCCCACAACCGCTCGAGGCTCGGTTCGAAGTTGCTCATTCCGCGGTGACCCCCGGCGTCAGGACGTAGACCACGTAGGTCGAGTCCGCCCGCGTCGGCCGCAGGTCCCAGGTGCAGAACGCATGCTCCACGACGAGGCCGCTGCTCCGCGCGTCCTCCTCGAACTCCGACCTCAGGTAGCCACGGTCGAGGTCGAACCCCGCGATCATCCGCCCGTCCGCCACGAGACGCCGGCGAAGCTGGCCCAGGACGCGACGACGCGACGACGGGGCCAGGAACGCCATGACGTTGCCGGCCGCGACGACAACGTCGAAGGGCTCGTCCGTGGCTTCCGGGACGATGTCCAGCTCGGCCAGGTCCCCCTGGACCCAGCACGGGCCCGGATAGTCCGCGCGGGCGGCGTGGAGCAGCTGGGCGTCGGAGTCCACGCCGACGACACGGTGGCCCAGACGGTGCAGGCGCGCGCCGACGCGTCCGGTCCCGCAGCCGGCGTCCAGGATGCGCGCGCGACGGGGGGCCAGGGCGTCGACCAGGCGCGCCTCGCCGCCCAGGTCGACGCCCGTGCGCTCGTAGGTGCGGAACCGCTCGATGTACGCGGGGGCATGGCCGGGGTCGCGGGTCGTGAGCTCCTGCCACAGGGACGGCTCAGGCATGTTGGCTCCGCGCGATCGCGACACGGCCGTGGTAGGCGTCGATAGCCAGCGCCGTGGCGGCCTCGGCGTCGAGGTCGGCGAAGCGCGCGGGTGCGAGCGCCTGGGCGGCTTCGTCCGCCACATCGGCTGGCCCGGTCATGAGTTCCGTGAGGACCCGCGCACTGGCGAGCGCGTGCGTGACCAGTGCGCCGACCGCGACCCACACGTTGTCGGTGAGCTGACCGACCATCGGCAGGCCGTCCGGCGTGGCCGGGAACACCCCGTCCAGCCGCTTGGTGGGCGCGAACAGCCGCCGGTCCTTGAAGTGCTGACTCAGCTGGTGCATCGTCTCCTCGAACGTCCCGTCCCACCGCAGGTCCGCGCGCTCCCGCCCGACCATGTCCGCCACGTGGTCGGCGTGCGCCCGCGTGCCGAACCCCCAGCGGTCGCCATGCCAGCGTCCGTATATGGAGTGCTCCGGGAACCGGACGAACGGCTGCCGGTCCGGTGCGGCGTGCCCGGTGGGACCGTAGACGAACGGATGCCTGATCGGCACGACGGGCACGAGCACGCCGAGCGGATCCGCCAGTGCACGGGCCCAGACACTCGTGGCCAGCACGAGCCGGGCGGCCGCGAACGTTCCTGACGGGGTGGTGATCTCGACGTGGTCGGCGCGCTCGGTGATCCGGATCGCCGGCGTGTGCCAGTGGAAACGCACACCGGCCTTTTCGGCCTGTGCGCGCAGCATGGCGGTGAGCTGCGGTGCGTCGGTGACGGCGTCGTCGGGGAAGTGCAGCGCGGCGAGCGCCGTGCGCGAGTCGACACACTGCGGCGTGAGGGCCTCCGCCTCCCGCGGGTCGAGGCAGTGGACGGTGACGCCCGATTTCGCGGCAAGCGCGCGCCGCGCCTGCTGTGCGTCGACACCACACTCGGTCGTGACGGCCTCGATGCTGCCGACCCTGTCGAACACTCGTGGGTCGGCGCCCGTCAGACGCTCGCACAACGACATCGTCTCGGTGGCGAGGGCGGTCAGCACCGGGTGGTAGCCGAGTTCGCTGATGTAGCCCGGGGAATGACCCGTGGCGCCGGCGAGATCCGGACCGCCGGCGTCGAGGACGTGGACGCTGCTGCGGCCGAGGAGTCGCGCAACCGCGGTACCGACGATTCCCGCGCCTACGACGACCGTGTCACACAAGGTGGGCATGTTCGGCACCTCCGGTGGGATGGAAGTGGTGGGAGGCCGGCACAGCGTCACGCAGTCGCCGCACCGCCCACTCGGCGTACAGCCGCGCGCCCAGGGCCAGGACGTCGTCGTCGAAGACAACCGAGGCGGAGTGGTTGGGTGCCTGCCGGTCGAGGTCGATCCCGCGCGGCCCCGCGCCCAGGAGCACCATCGCTCCGGGCACCTGCTCAAGCACGTACGAAAAGTCCTCCGCCGTGGTCAGCGGCCCGGCGAGTTCCTGGTACCGCGTGCCCGGGAGGGCGGCGACGACGTCGCGGACGAGCGTGACCTCGGCTGCGTCGTTGACGGTCGCCGGGTAGAACGGCTCGATAACGACCTCGGCGGTGACGCCATGTGCGGCCGCGATCCCGTGGATCACCTGCGGCAGCAGCTGCCGGACCGCCTCCCGTTGGACGCGGCTGAAGGTGCGCACCGTGGCTTCGAAGTACGCCGAGTCGGGGATGACGTTGCGCCGCGTTCCCGCCCGCAGGATGCCGACAGTGCAGACGACCGGGTCCATCGCGTCGACCCGGCGGGTAACGGCGGTCTGCAGCCCGACCACCATGTCCGCCGCGGCGGTGACCGGGTCGCGGGCGGCGTGCGGCATCGAGGCGTGTCCGCCGCGGCCCTGGACGGTGACCATCAGTGCGTCGGAGGCGGCCATGATCGGGCCTGGCCTGGTGGTGACCGTGCCGAACGCGGCGAGACCAGCGAACACGTGCAGCGCCAGTGCCGCGCGTACACGGTCGCCGGCGGCGTCCAGCACTCCTTCCTCGATCATGTGTCGGGCGCCGGCGTCGCCCTCCTCGCCGGGCTGGAACATGAACACGACGTCACCGGACAGCTCGCCACGCCGCTCGGCCAGCAGACGCGCGGCACCGATCAGCATCGCGGTGTGCAGGTCGTGGCCGCAGGCGTGCATCTTGCCCGCCTCCGTCGACGCATACGGCAGGTCGGTCTTCTCGTCGATCGGCAGCGCGTCCATGTCGGCCCGCAGCAGGATCGCGGGCCGGTCGCTGCCGGTCGGGCGGCCGCCGCGCAGGACCGCCACAATGGACGACAGACCCCGACCGGTGTGGATCTCCACCGGGAGCCCTGCCAGAGCCTCCACCACCAGCCGCTGCGTTTGCGGCAGGTGCAGCCCGAGCTCGGGAACCCGGTGCAACGCGCGCCTGATCGCTCTCAGCTGGCGCAGCGTGTCCGCGTCGCACGTCGCTGCGGTCACCGCGGCGCGCCGCTCATTGCAGATGCCGGAGCTGATAGATCTGCGGCTGGGATCCTGCCTCTTCGGCATTCCTTGTGGCCGTTATCGGCACATGGCTGCGCAGCTACCATTTCAGATCTCCCCGTACTGAAACAAGTGCGGCCGACGCTAGCATGGCCGAGCCACTTCCCACCGATGTGATCACAACTTTGCGAGACTCATCCATTGTGGACCGCCGATGACCTGCAAAAAGGCATCGGAAATGTCCGGGAAGCACACCTCACATCGAGGCCCGTCGAGTCATGTCAATATGTTGACGCGATTAAAGATGGGATGATTGGCTGGACGCTAAGCTTGGTCCCAGCTTCGACGGCGCCTCGAGATCGTGCATGTTTCCCCAGTTCAACCGCGCAATCTCGATCGCAAGTTCTCAATTTTCGAGACAACATTGACGGTCGCTATGAACGGTCCGCTACGGTACACGTCGATCCGTAGTAGCGAAGACGCGTTACGGATGCGCGAACGTCTGCCAACCACACGGGGTGATTGACATGCAGCGACCGCCGATCGGCGCCACCAGCGCGCGCCATCTTCTGGGCGTTTCTCTACCGGACAGCCAGCGCGTCTGCTGATACCGGTACTACGGCCCAACAATTACTGACGCATCAACTACTGGTGCACGCCTGGGGGCGAGCGCCAGCAGTTCGCCATGCCCGCGCGGAAATCAGATAGGCAACGCGACGTCCCCTCATTGAACCGGACACGGCGCGTGCCTGCCTCAGAAGAGAGGACACTGTCAAGTCCGATATCGAGACCTCGTTTCCCGTACCGAATTCACTGTTGACGTCGTGAGCGACAAGCGCTGACGGTCGCAGCCACACATTCTTACCTCACGTCCGGGCCACAAGGCTCGTGCGACGTATGCGTGTGCCCAAAAAGCCATTCACGCACATGCCGTATAAACGAAGGAGCACGTGTGTCCGCGCAGAGTTCACCGACCATCGCGGAGATCCGGCATGACTACGCAGTCCGGTTTCCCCAATGGTCGCAGCAGCTCATCACAGTCGTCTCAGGAAAGGCCGCGGATAATCAACGCCCACCGCGGATGACCCTGCACCCCGTCGTGTCATGGCTTCTGGGCCTGGCACAGCTTCCCATCTCCGTTGCGATCAGCGTGCTGGCGGTCCGGTTCCTCGGTATCTACGCCATCTTCGTGCTGCCGATCACCTGGCTGACGACGGTCAACTCGCTGCGCAAGCTGCAGGTGACCTTCAGCCACCACGCCGTACATCGGGAGATGTGCGAGAGCACGGTGCTCAACCGCATGATCCAGGTCATCTCGAGCACCGCCAGCTTTACCCACAGCTACGAGGACTACTTCGACGAGCACGTCCGCAGCCACCACAGCCGCAAGGTCTTCACCACGATGATCGACCCTGACGCGGCGTTTCTGGTCCGGCTCGGCTTCCTGCCCGGACAGGACATGCGGGAACTGCGTCGCCGGCTGTGGCTCACGCCGGTGTCCCCGCGGTTCCACGCACTGTTCATCCTGGCGCGCATCCGGACCAACTTCATCACGGCGACCCTGCCGCGGATCGGCCTCGCGATCCTCTGGACCGCCGGCCTCGCCTGGCTGGCCTGGTCGATCGGGCCGTGGGAGTTCATCCTCGGCGTCGTCGTGCCGTTCTTCCCGCTCTACCACATCTCGGCACTGATCCAGTTCCTCTCCGAGCACCTGTGGCTCGCCAGCGAACAGGCGCCGACCAGCAAGGCCGACTATGCGAACCGGTGCTGGGGCCGCTTCTGCCTGGAGCCGCTGCCGACCCCGGGCGCGCCGGTTGCGGGCTGGGTCCGTTGGGCCGCGCGCACCGTCTTCGTGCAGGTGCCCGGTCGGTTCGGCGTACTCGTCAACGATCTTCCGGTGCACGACCTGCATCACGTCGCGCCCGCTGAGCACGAATGGACCACGGCGCTCTGGGTCCGGCAGCGCCTCATTGCCGAGGGTCACCCATCGGGGATGGAATCGCGCGAACTCAGCCTCGGTGACGCCATCACGCGGGTTCTGACCGCGATCAGCACATCGCCGGTCAACATCACCTCATCACAACCAACTCGTGCGATGGTGAGCAACAGCACCGAATTCGGCGGTGGTAGCGTGGGCGAAATCCGCACATACAACCAAGAGGACCGGACGGGGCATGCTGTACTCCGATAACGCCATGAAGTTCACGGCCGTGTTGAACAAGAAGTACGACGTGGCCGTGCTGATGAATGCGCTTGCCCACCTTGCCTCAGGGCTGTCCAGCCTCGTCCCGGCCGAGGAGTCGGCATTCCTGGACTACGAGTGCCCGGCCGGCGGATTCGTCTCGGCGATCAGTCAGTACCCGTACATCGTTCTCTCGGCCAAGAACGGCAACCAGATCCGCACCTTGCGCGACGAGCTGGCCAAGGCCGACATCGCGCACAACGTGTTCGTCTCCACAATGCTCGGCGCCTCGGCTGCCGATCAGTTGCAGGCGACGAAGAGCGCGGACCTCGCCGACCTGGACTTCATGGGCATCACCTTCTTCGGGGCGTCCGCTGTCACCGACCCGCTGACGCGCAAATTCTCGCTGTTCCGCACCGCCGCAGAGACGCCCCAGCCCTGACCTGCTCGATCCGATAATTAGCTAGCACCGCTCAACATCACTGGCGTCCGTCCTAACGGGCGGACGCCAGTACTTCACCATGTCCATCCGGGCGGCACACAGGGCGGCGAAACCCGTTGCATCGCAACGGGAATAGACGATCTCCGATGTCTCAAATATCGGGAATATCCTTGTTTGCGTATCGATGCAGTGATGCACTTTACGCGCCCGCGGACGCGTCGCTCCAGGCAGCCGTTTACGGTGCTCGCCGCCGACCCGACCGCCTCGAACAGACGTGGGGGATGTCGTGTTCAATCTGCTCCCGGCGAGCACAACGCCGCCAGCTGACTCTGTGCGTACGGCGCGGTGAACGTGTCCACCGGCATGCGCGCTGACGCGCGCGACGCACTCCGGGACACCATCCCGGTCGCGATGGGATATCTCCCGCTCGCCGCAGCCTATGGACTGATGCTCGCCAACACCGGCATCGACTGGTGGTGGGCACCGGTGTCGAGCCTGCTCATCTTTGCCGGCGCCATGCAGTTCCTCTCGGTCGGGCTGCTGGCGGCGCATACCCCTCTCGCCGAGATCTTCATCGCCACGCTGCTGGTCAACTTCCGGCACGTCTTCTACGGCCTGTCCTATCCCATGGACAAGCTGAAGCGGACACCCGCGCGGGTGTACGGCGTCTTCGCACTCACCGACGAGACGTACTCACTGCTGGCCGGCAAGGCCGACCAGAACATCAGCGGCCGGCGCATCACGCTGATCCAGCTCTTCAGCCACGGCTACTGGATCCTCGGCAGCTTCGTCGGCGCGCTCGGCGCGATGGCGCTGCCGGACAGCATCGCCGGCATCGAGTTCTCCCTGACCGCGCTGTTCCTGGTACTGACGTACGAGCACGCGATCAAGCGGGAGAACCTGCCGGCCGTCGTCATGGGCGTGCTGGCCAGCGCGGTCGCCTTCGCCATCGGAGGCAAGCAGTTCCTGTCCGTCGCCATGGGCGTCTTCCTGTGCCTCGTCCTCGCGAACTATCCCATTGTGAGCAGAAAGGCGTCGCGTGAGTCTGGCCTACGTACTTCCGGCAGTCCTGATCATGGCGTCGACGACGCTCCTGCTGCGAGCGACGCCGTTCCTAGCGCTGCAGAAAGCCGCTGACGCTCCGGTCGTCCGCTACCTCGGCCGGATCATGCCGGCCGGGATCATGGTGATCCTGGTCATCTACAGCCTGAACGGCATCCGCCTGACCACCTACCCGTACGGGCTGCCGAGCCTGATCGCCGTGACGGTCACGCTGCTCATCCACGCGTGGCGGCGCAATCCGCTGCTCAGCATCGTGGTCGGGACCGCCACGTACATGGTGTCGCTCCACCTCTTCGGGTAGCGACAGCATCTTCGGGTAGCGACAGCCGCGAGTCGACGGCTACGGCTGCGGGACCGGGTCCGGGGTGCCCCAGGGCACCGAGGCGCGGCAGCGTGCGAGTCGGCGGACGGTGAGCCAGGAACCGCGCACCAGGCCGAACCGCTGCAGGGCCGCGACGCCGTAGTGGCTGCACGACGGCGTGTACCGACACACCGGGCCGCGTTTAGCGGAGATCTCGGTCTGGTAGCGGCGGATCGCCGCGACCGCCTGATCGCGGGTCGCGGTGAGCCAGAGCCACGGTGGCACCGTGGCCAGCGTCAACAGCGCTTCCGGCAGGTCCTGCCCGCAGGCCAGGTAGCAGCACGTGAAGTCGCCCATGCAGATCCAGCATGGACAACCCGGGAACGGTGGCTCGGTCAGCACGCCGCGATCATGACAGAGTGCCCGGCCACGCGATAGTGCTGGAGAACCAGCATGGAAGGCCTGGAAGACACTGGGGCCACGACGTGGGCGGTCTGGGCCTACCATCACGCGTGTGAATCAGCCGAACCTGCCGCCCGGACCACCGCAACCCCCGGCACAGGGAAGCCCGCCACCGACGTACTACCCGCCTGCCGGGTACCCGCATCAGGCCACGCCGCCCGGCTACCCGCCGCAGGCCGCGCCGCCGGGCTACCCACCGGGGTATCCGCCGGGCTACCCACCCGGTCCGGGGTGGGCGCCCCCGGCGGCGCCGCGCAAGAAGCACACCGGCCTGATCGTCTCGCTCGTCGTGGTGTTCGTGCTGGTCGCGTGCGGCGGCGGCGCCTGGTACCGGTACAGCTACCTGCCCGACAAGCACAACGAGTCGATCCGCGCGGTGTTCGAGACCATCGGTACGCCCGTCGGCTTCGGAGCGGACGCCCGGCCCGACGAGAGTGGTTACAAGGGCCGGATCACCACCATCGAGAACACCTACGAACTGCACTGTCCCCGGGGCCGTTGCCCCACCGACCCGGTGGTCTCGCTTGTCACGTGGGCCACGCGCGCCGGGGCGGAGGGCGTCTCCAACGACTTCTTCACCAACTCGTGCTGGGACTTCCTCTGTCGCACGGAGTTCCGCCGCGGCGAGTTCAAGGTCGTCCTCTCGTTCGACCGCACACCGGACTACAACTACGTGCCGAGCAGCCCGGACAACGTGCTGTTCACCGCAAGGGCGTACGTGACCACGCTCTGACAGGTCCGCCGTCCGGTCGGGGCTAGGCGGTCTCCGACCGGAACGCGGCGGCCATACCGGTCATCTGTTCCAGCCCCGCGACCAGCGCCTCGGCCGGCCTACGGCCGAGGCTGCCGCCCCGGACGCCGCACAGTACGTTGCCGGTGACGTAGCTGGCGATGACGGGCTTCCTCGTGAAGCGCTGCTTGCCGCCGCCGTCGAACCAGGCGGCCAGCCGCGCGGGGTCGGCGCCCGGCACGTAGACGATCCAGACGACGTCCACGCTGATCCGGTCGGACCACCGGTACCGGCTGCAGAAGTCGAAGATCGCGAACCGGAACCCGTTGTGCTCGCCGATCAGCACGTCGCGGACGTCCCACGGGCCCCGAGCCAGCCGCTCGGCGCTGATCGGCCCGACCTCGAGGCCGGCGATCATCGCCGGGTCGGACGGGCGGAACTGCCACCCGCGCTGGACCGCCAGCAGCGCCCGGTCGGGTCCGCTGCCGGCGTCCGGGTCGCCCTGTCGCGGGCGGCTCTGCCGGAAGAGGGAGACGCCGCTGCCCACGGCCACCAGGCCACCGGCCACCGCGATGAGGTATCCGACCTTGTTCGACTCGCGCTGTTCATCCTGATCGGACCTGTCGGACTCGCCGGTGTCCCGGTCGATGGTGACACAGACGTCGTCGGGTTCCATCACCTTGTCGCCGCACATGGCGTTCTCGCTCGACGCCGTACTCAGTCCGAAGCAGACGGCGGCCAGGCCGCCCAGCAGCCACAGCGTGGCACCCACCTGTCGTCGCGTATCGGTGCTCACCCGTACCCCCCAAGTCGACCGGGACGGTACCCCGGCGGCCCGCGAACAGGGCCGCCGGGGACGGTGCGCACCATCAGGTGAGCGCTACTCGTTGTGGAGCACCTCAGCGATCCGCAAACGGGCCGCGCGCCGTGCGGGCACCAGGGCACCCAGGAGCGCGATGACGAGGCCGGCCAGGGCGAGCAGCGCCAACGTCGGCGCGTGCCACACGTCCAGGGCCGCGGCCGGGATGCTGGACCGGGCCGCGGCCGCGGTGGCCGGGATGATGCGACCGTGCGCGAGCATCCCCAGTGGAATGCCGAGCGCGCCGCCGACCATGCCCAGCAGCGCCATCGAGGTCAGCACCATGGTCACCACCTGGCGCGGGGTCATGCCGATGGACTTGAGCATGCCGAGGTCGCGCCGGCGCTCATGGACGTTGAGCACCACCGTGTTGAACACGCCCAACGCTGCGACCGTCGACAACAGCAGCGCCAGCACCGTCGAGAAGCTCAGCACGATCACCGCGAAGTCGCTCACCCTCGACCGGTCGAACGCGTCGAGCGCGGGGTCGGCCGCCCGGACAGCCTTGATGTACGCGGTCACGTCGGCACCGTCGACGAGCTGGACCTGGTAGTACACCTCCGCGGGCGCGACGACGCGGTCCGGGCTCAGCGCGGTGAGGACCTGCCAGTCGACGAAGGCGGCCGGCGACCCGACGGGCGCGCCGTCGATCGTCTCGCCGACGATCGTGAGTTCCGTGCGCCGGCCGTCGAGGTCCAGCGTGAGCCGGTCGCCGACGTCGAGCCCGAGCGAGAGCAGGACCTCCGTGGGCACCACGGTCTCGTCGGGATCGGCCATCCAGCGGCCGGAGGTCAACAGATCCTGGTAGCCCATCGCGGCGATGTCCCCGCGCACGAAGGTCACGGGGACCGGTTGCGTATGCCCGAGGACCGGCACCAGCAGCCCCAGGATAGGGGCCACCCGGGCGGCGCCCGGCAGGTCGCGCAGGAGCTGCTCCACCTGGGCGTCGGTCCGGCTGGTGGTCTGCGGCACAGCGTCCGGAGGCGGCGGTTGGCCGGGGCCGCCCACCCGGCTGGTGCCGTCGGAGGGCGCGACGCCGATCTGCCCGGAGACGCGGTTGTCGATGTCGGTCAGGCGGTTCAACGTGTCGGTGAGCCCGGTCGCGAACGTCACCGTGGTGACGCCCAGCAGCACGGCGGCGATCGTGAAGGCGGTGCGGCCCGGCCGCGCGAAGGGCAGCCCGAGCCCGAGGCTGACGGCGCGGGGCAGCCGGGCGCCGGCGAGTCGCCGCTGCACGCGCACGCCGTGGCCGGTACGGGGGGCGCTGCCGGCGCTGATCGCTTCGGCCGCCGACAGCCGGTACGCCCGGACTGCCGGCACGAACGCGGTCAGCGCGACGAGGGCCGGCACGGCGAGCAGCCCGACGGCGACCGCCCACGGGGCCGCGCCGATGCCGCCGCCGAGGCCCATCCCTTCGAACCCTTCGGTGAGCAGCGGCTGCGCGGCGAGCACGCCGAGGATGGTGCCGACGACGCAGCCGACGACGGCGGGCACCAGGACCATGATGAGGTATACCGCCACGACCTGACGGGGCGTGTACCCGAGCGCCTTGAGCACCCCGATGTGCCGGAACCCGGAGACGACCGCGCCGCTGACCACGTTGCCGACGATGACGACCGAGACCACCAGCCCGAGTACGCCGAACGTGGCGAGCAGCGGCACGAACACGTCGATGTCCTCGGCGAGTTCCTCCTTCACGGCGAGGTACGGCCGGGCGGCGACGAGCGCCCCGGCCGGCAGGCCGCTGGTGACCGCCGCGACGTCGGCGTCGATCGCCGCCCTCGTCGACACGTCGCCGGCGAACCGGTAGAGCATCTGCACGCCGGTGGGGTTCAGGGCCGCGACCTGGTCGGGGGTGACCCAGGCGTCGGCCGTCTGGCTGAGGCTGAACGCGCTGCCCACCACCGTGAACGTCCGACCGCCGAGGGTGAGTTCGGTGACCCGTGGCGGACCGTTCGCGTCCGGAGGTTGGTTGAGCACCACCTCGCCGGGTCCGGTGGGCCAGCGGCCCTGCCACAGATCCAGCTGGTCGACCGGCCCGCCGGGATCGGCGCGGCCCACGACGGTCAGCGGGCGGCGCGGGCCGAACAGCTCGCCCTGTCCGCTCTGGAGTCGGGCCAGCCGGAACGGCCCGGCCGCCGCGGCGACCCCGGTCCGCCGGGCGGCCAGGTCGACGCCGTCGACCTTCGCGGCGTCGAAGACCGCGACGGCGTGCGGGCCGCTCTGGGCGGCGAAGGCCCGCTCGAACGGCGCGGACGAGGCGTCGAGCAGGACAAGGGCGACCATGATCGTCGTGGTGGAGAGCAGGACGACCAGGCCGACGACGAACGTCTGCAGCCGGCGCCGGCGCACCGCCGCCCGGGCCGCCCGCCAGACGGCCCTCACGCCCGGTCCCCCGCGCCCACGGGAACCTCCGGGTTGATGGCCCGCTCGCGCACGATCCGGCCGTCGGCCAGGTCGACCACCCGGCTCGCGCACCGGGTGGCGAGCCGCTCGTCGTGGGTGACGATGAGCAGCGTCTGTCCGATCTGGTTGAGGTCGAGCAGCAGGTCCATCACCTGCTCGCCCGCCCTGCTGTCCAGCGCGCCGGTCGGCTCGTCCGCCAGCAGCAGGGCGGGCCGGTTCATCAGCGCCCGCGCGACGGCGACGCGCTGCCGCTCGCCGCCGCTCAGCGCGGCCGGGTAGGTGTCTCGGCGGTCGGCGATGCCCAGCTCGTCGAGCAGTTCGAGCGCGCGCCGGCGGGCGGGCGCGGCGGCGGTGCCGGTCAGCTGGGCCGCGAGCGCCACGTTGTCCAGCGCGGGCAGGTCGTCGAGCAGGTTGAAGAATTGGAAGATCATGCCGATGCGGTGCCGGCGGAACAGGGCCAGCCGGGACTCGTTGAGCCGTCCCAGGTCCTCCCCGTGGACGCGTACGGACCCGGCCGTCGGCCGGTCCAGCCCGGCGATCATGTTCAGCAGGGTGGACTTCCCGCACCCGGACGGGCCCATCACGGCCACCGCCTCGCCCGTGTGGATCTCGAGGGACACGCCGTCCAGCGCGACCGTGTCGCGGTACTCCTTGCGCACGTCATCGAGCCGCACGACGCAGGTGTCTGAGGTCATGCCAGCACGCTACGGGCGCTCTGACCTGCGGCGCATCGGCCGGTGGATGCAACCTCGGCGCGACGTCATCCTCGGGATGTACGCGACTGCACCCCGGGCATGACGCCGGTCCGGGCGTGATCTGCGAGGGTAGGCGCGTGGGATCCGCGACGGTATGGCTGGGCGGCGCGCTCGCGGTGGCCTGCGCGGTCGCCGCAGGGCTCGCCGTGGCGTACGCGCGCGCCCGGCGTCGGCACCGCCGCGCGCTGGAGGAGCGTGGCTGGCTGCTCGAACGCGAGCGGGAGAGCGCCGCACGTACGGCCGTCGACGCGGAACGCGCCCGGATCGCCCGCGAACTGCACGATATCGTCAGCCACAACGTCAGCCTCATGATCGTCCAGGCGTCGGCGGCGCGCGAGGTGCTCGCCACCATGCCCGAGGAGGCCGCGGCCGCGCTGGCCGCCGTCGAGGGCGCCGGCCGCGCCACCATGACCGAGCTGCGCCATCTCCTCGGCGTGCTGGCCCCGCCCGCTGACGGGGACGATGACGGCGACGCCGGCGGGCTCACGCCGCAGCCCAGCCTGAGCCGGCTCACCCCGCTTATCGACCGGATCGCATTCGCCGGCCTGCCGGTGGAGGTGCGCATCTCGGGCGAACCACGCCCGCTGCCCAGCGGGGTGGACGTCACCGCGTACCGCATCATCCAGGAGGCGCTGACGAACGCGCTCAAGCACGGCGCCGGCGGCTCGGCCGAGGTGACCATCCGTTACGCCGAGCGCACCCTGCGGATCGAGGTGCTCAACACCGGACCCAGTGTGCTGACCGGCGGTGCCCGGCCGCAGCCCGGTGACGGCGCCGGGCGCGGCCTGCTCGGGCTGCGCCAGCGGGTCGGCGTCTACGTCGGCGACCTCGACGGGCGCCGCCGGCTCGGCGGCGGGTACCGGGTCCGCGCCCGCATCCCGGTGGACCCGCGATGACCGAGCCGAGGGTTCTCATCGTCGACGACCAGGAGCTGATCCGGGCCGGGTTCCGCCTCATCCTGACGATGCGGGGCATCGACGTCGTCGGCGAGGCCGGCGACGGGGCCGAGGCGGTCGCGGCGGCGGGGCGGCTGCGGCCCGACGTCGTACTCATGGACATCCGCATGCCGACGATGGACGGCCTGGAGGCGACCCGGCGGATCCTCGACCACGACCCGCACTGCCGGGTGCTCATGCTCACCACGTTCGACCTCGACCGGTACGTCTACGCCGCGCTCGCCATCGGCGCGAGCGGCTTCCTGCTCAAGGACGTCACCGCCGACCATCTCGCGGCGGCCGTGCGGCTGGTCGGCACGGGTGACGCGCTGCTGTCGCCCTCGATCACCCGACGGCTGGTGGAACGGTTCGCCGCCGACGAACCCGACGCCCCTGCCGCGACGCACCGGGAGCTGGCCGCGTTGACGCCGCGGGAGCTGGAGGTCCTCACGCTGCTGGGTCGTGGGCTGTCCAACACCGAGCTGGCCCGGCGGCTGACGCTGAGCGAGGCGACGGTGAAGACCCACGTGGCCCGGATCTTCGCCAAACTGTCGTTGCGCGACCGGGCCCAGGCGGTCGTGCTGGCGTACGAGACGGGTCTGGTGAGCCCCGGCGAGGCGTGAGGCACCGTTACTCCGGGCGGGTACGGATGACCAGCGTGCGGCGGACGAACTCCAGCGCCTCGTCACGCAGTTGCGGCGTCTCGGCCGAGACGATGACGTAGCCGGCCCGGTCGGCGCTCCAGGTGGTCGGCGCGACGACGTCGCCGGGGTTCTTCCACCAGCCCGCCGACACGAACGCCGGGTGCGCCTCGATCTCGGCCAGGCCCTCGAACCCGACCAGGAGCCCGGTCGGCGCCACCGGCAGGTAGCTGGCGGCGTAGGCGACCGGGCCGGCCGGCGCGGACGGCAACGGCAGCCCCGTCGCGAGCCGGACGACCATCTCGAACCAGTCCACCCCGTACGTGAGGCCGAGCAGGTCCATGAGGTAGTCCCCCGGCGTGCGGACGGCGACCTCCATGAGCGTCGGCCCGTCGGCCGCCATCCGGAACTCCAGGTGCACGATCCCCGTCCGCATGCCGAGCGCGGTCAGGACCGCGGTGCAGAAGTCGTCCACCTCGGCACCGAGCTCGACGCCCGTGCGGTGCGCCACCTCGACGAAGTACGGCGGGTCGGTCGTCTCCTTGGCGGTCAGGTTGGTCAGCCACACCCGGCCCTCGTGGACCAGCGCCTCCCAGCTGTACTCCGGTCCGTCTACGGCGGTCTCCACCAGCAACGGCCCGGTCTCGCGCCGGACGACGGCCTCGTCGAAGGCGTCCGCGTCCGCGACCAGCTCGACGCCCTCGCTGCCGGCCGCCGACAGCGGCTTCACCACCACCGGGAACCGCGCGGCCGCCCAGTCGCGCGCCGCCTCGAGCCGATCGACCATCAGGTACTCCGGCTGCCGGATGCCGGCGGTCGCGAAGATGCCGCGCTGCAGCGCCTTGTTGCGGGAGATGGTCGCCGCGTGCAGCGAAGGCCCCGACAGGCCGAGGCCGTCCTGCAGGAGCGCCGCCCCGAGCACGTTGGCCTCGGTGAAGGCGACGACGCCGGTGGGCTTGCCGGCCGCGGCGGCGGCCCAGGCGGCCTGCGCCCACTGCTCGTCGTGCGGGCCGGGGCTCACGTGGAGGTCGTCGACGAGGGTGCCGGTGTGGGCCGCGCGGGCGGCGCCCTCGACGGCGACGACGCGCAGGCCCAGCCGCCGCGCGGCGGCCAGGTACGGCTGGCCCATGAAGCCGACCCCGACCATCAGCAGCTCAGACATCGGTGGCCGCCTTCCCCGCCGCGGTCACCGTGACGGCGGCGAACATCTCGCGCAGGAACCGGTCGAGCTCCTCCGTTGGGGCCGGGCCGACGATGCCGGCGATCGGCACGTCGTAGTCGGCGTAGCTGAGCGTCTGGCTGACCGGTTCGTCGGCGGCACGCTCGACCCAGCGGTACACGCGCGGGTCGTCCCGGAACCGGTCCGTGCCCGTGATCTCGCAGAACTTGTCGCCGAGCAGGTGACCGGGCCAGACGAACCAGCCGTAGCGGGCGTCCGGGCCGCAGTCGCGGACGTCGAACTTCGCCGCGCCGGCCTCCGACAGGGCGCGCAGCTGCACCGACGGCATGTGCACACCGGTGGCCAGCTCGAACGACTCGGCGACGCCCGCGCCGCCGAACCGGGCGGCCACCTCGAGGAACACCGGGCCGTCGGGCGTCTCGAACCCCTCCAGGTGGAACAGGCTGGTGGTGATGCCGACCGCGCGCAGGCAGTCGGTGGTCCACTCCACCAGCGACGGCGGGGTGTCGATCTGCACCGAACCGGCCGGGCTGCCCTGGGCGTACCCGAGGAGGGTGCCGACGTAGCGGCTGGCCTGGACAACCACCGGGACGCCGTCGACGGCCAGGCCGTCCACGTGGATGATCGCGCCGTCGATAAACTCCTCGACCTCGAAGCCGTCGGGGTCCGCGCCGGCGGGCAGGCCGGCGAGCGCTTCCGCGACCGTGTCGAACGTGGCGACGCCCAGGCTGGAGGCGCCGTCGAGCGGCTTGAGGACCGTGCGGCCCTGCCACGGGACCTCCGCCCCGGCGAGGGCGGCCGGAAGGGACAGGTACCGGGGTACGCGCAGGCCGGCGCGCGCGGCGGCGTCCTTCATGACGACCTTGTCGCGCACGGGGAGCACGTCGGCCTCCCAGGGGCCGGGCACGTTCAGCGCCTCCCGGACCCGGGCGGCCGCGATCAGGTCGAACTCCGACTGCGCGATGACCAGGTCCGGCCGGGGCCGGCCGGCCATGGCCGCGATGACCTCGGTCTCCGTCGCGTCGATGCCGGGTCGCTCAATCCGGGTTCCCGGCAGGTGCGGCGGCAGCGTCGCCATCCGTTCGGGTGTACCGATAAACGTCACGTCGTGAGCCGTGAAGTCGATGCCGTCCGCGTACCGGACGATGTCGTCGGTGATGCGGTGAAGGATCAAAATGCGCATCGGAGTACCTCAGTTTTAGGACGAGCGGAAGGAGGGATGCGGCGACGAGGACGGCCCCGACCACCGAGCCGGTCATCACCGCCTGCGCGCCGTGCGCCTTGGCGAAGGTCGCGACGACGAGACCGGAGACCGGCAGCGAGGCCTGGTTCAGCAGGACGATGAGGCCGATGGTCTTGCCGAGATGTTCGCGGGGGATCCGCTTGATCCGCTCGGCCCGGATGAAGACGTTCAGCACGCCGACCGTGCCGATCAGCAGCACGTACCCGATGACGAACTGCCCGAACGAGGACGCCTGACCGATCGTCAGCCCGCCCAGGCAGATGACGACGAAGGCGCCGAGGATGGCGACCAGCGACGTGACGTGCTGCGACAGCTTCGGGATCACGAAGAAGATGAGCAGCGACAGCAGGCCCTCGGCGAAGGACAGCACCGCGAAGAACCCGTCCGACTTGCCGAACGTGCCCGTGGTGATGGCGGCGCTGGTGGCCATGCCGACACCGACCATCAGGTTCACCATCATGGTCAACCCGACGAGGCCGACCATGGCGGGGAGCTTGAACAGCGTCCGCGCCCCCTCGGCCACCCCGGCGACGACGCTGCGCAGGCTCGTCGGCTCCTCGTTGGTCACCGCCCGGCGCAGGGTGGACCGCAGCGTGACCACGTTGACTGTCGTCAGCGCGAACAGCACGCCCGTGGCCAGCAGCAGGTCGACGGTGCCGAGCAGCGCGGCACCCGCCGCCGCGACGGCCGGCCCGAGCACCGTGCTGGCCTGCTCGGTGCCTTGGATGACGGACTGGGCGCGCACCATGTGCTCCGGCGGCACGAAGCGGGGCAGCGTCGTCTCCATCGCGATGTACGCCTGGGCGCTGGCGAGCGACATCGACGCGGCCAGGATGCTCAGCGTCACCACGCTCGCGCCGGGCCACGCCTGGACGGCCGCGAAGGCCCCCATGGCGAGCAGGGCGCGGACGCTGTCGGCGCCGACGTAGAGCTTGTAGCCGTCGATCCGGTCGGCGAGCACCCCCGCGACGGGCACGAACAGGACGCGGGGCAACCATTCGATCAGGAAGACCAGGCCGCTCGCGGCGACGCTGCCCGTGGTCTTGTAGACCAGCAGCGGGATCGCGAACAACAGGAACTGGTCAGCCAGTGCGGCGAGGCCGCGACCGGCAACGAACCGCACGACGTGTTGCTGCCGAATTTCCGCCGTATCGGGTCCGCTAGCAGCCAACACGGAAGAGTCCAGTCATGCGGAGATCCCCCGTCTGTCCACCGGCGAGCTTAACAACGTGCCATGTGGACAGACAAGGTGGTTGGTCCCGCAGTGAGCAGACCGTGGCCGGTCGCGGGGTTAGGGCTCACTCCGCCGCATTCGTCGCCCGTGATGGAGTTCCCCTCGGTGACGGGCACGCACCGCTCCGCCAGCGCGTCGGCGCTCAACTTCCAGCCCTGTTGCACGCCGAGGGCGAGCACGCCGGCGGCGTACGCCGTCGCGCCCGAGGTGCCGCTGGACACGAGCCAGCCGTCGTCCGGGGCCGTCCCGTCATAGGCGCTGTTACGGCGGTCGAACATGCAGCCCGGCTGGGTCGGGAACAGGATGTAGTTGCCGTTGGGCAGCATCCCGCACGGGCCGGACACGTCCGGCACGGCGCGGCCGGGGAACACGTCCGACCGGTAGCTGGACGCGAGGTCGGCGGCCCGCAGCTCGCCGTCGGGTCCCACGTGCACGCCGCCGACGGTGATGGTGCCGGGCGTGGCGACGGACTGGAACATCGCGGTGGGGCGGTCGGTCGACCCGTTGCCGGCCGCGAACAGCACCGTGATGCCGCGCCGGATCGCGTTGGCGACCTCCAGGTGCAGGTGGGGCTCCGCCCGCATGGTGCCCCAGCTGCAGGAGATGATGTCCGGCGCCACCGCGACGGCGCGCTGGAACGCGGCGACCGGGAACGAGAAGCCCTCGGTGGCCATCTTCACCATCGTCAGCGACACGTCCGGCGCGACCGCGAGCAGCAGCGCCGACATCGCCGTGCCGTGGCCGCGCTCGTCGACGGCGGGGTCCAGGTGCGACAGTGCCGCGACGACGGAGGTCCGGTAGCCGTGCGCGCGGTGGTGCGGGTGGTCGTAGAGGCCGGTGTCGACCATGACGACCCGTACGCCCTCACCCCGGATCCCTGCGTCGTGCAACGGCCCCGCGCCGGCCACGCGGACCGCGTCGTCGGGCAGGCGCAGGTGGTGGCCGGCGACGACGGCCGGGGGCGCGGTCAGCTCGAACCCGGACCGGGGGGCGGACACCTCGGCGATCAGGTCGGGGCACACCCGCGAGCGCAGCGGCCCGTCGGCCACCAGCTCGTACCGGGGCGAGTCGCGGATGTACTTGTTGCGCACCACGGCGACGCCGTGGCCGAAGACGTCCGCGAGCAGGGCCTGTCCGCCGCTGACGGTCAGGCCGACGTCGGTGCGCGCCTCGACGGTGAGGCCCTCGCGCAGGAGCGCCTCGGCCACCCGGTCGACGGTGCCGGGTGCCGGCAGGAACTCCTCGACGGGGTGGCGCAGCAGCTCGGCGGGGTCGCCGGCCAGGCCGCGTCCCGACGCGGAGCGCGGGACGACCGTCAGCACGCCGCGCTCGGTGAACGCGGCGATCTCGTCCTCGATCACGCGGTTCCCGCCAGGTCGCGCAGCCGACCGCGGTCGAGCTTGCCGGTCGGGGTGAGGCCCACGTCCCCCTCGCCGACCACGACGATGCGCGCCGGCACCATGTACGCGGGCAGGACCCGGGCCAGCTCGTCGCGCAGCGCGTCGCCGCCGTCGGGGTCGTCGCCCAGCACGAACAGGGTGATGGCCCGGCCCGCCACCGGGTGCTCGGTCACGACCGCGCAGCAGTCCCCCACCCAGTCGACGGCCAGCGCGGCGGCCTCGACCTCCGAGGTGTGCACAAGGTTGCCGGCGATCTTCACGGCGTCGTCGCGACGCCCGACGAACACCAGCTGGCCGGCCGCGTCGCGGTGCACGAAGTCGCCCGAGCGGTAGTACCGCTTATCCAGCGTGACCAGCACCTCGTCGGTCTTCGCCGGCTCCTCGCAGTACCCCACCATGACCTGCGGGCCGCCGATGAGCAGCTCGCCGGTCCCGCCGTCGGGCACCGGGCGCAGGTCGTCGTCGACGACCAGCACGTCGACGGCCGGCAGCGGCGTGCCGATCGGCAGGTACTCGCCCTCGTGCGACGCGATGTCGTCGGTGAGATAGAGAGTCGCGCTGTGCGTCGTCTCGGTCGGCCCGTAGCCGTGCACGTACGTGAGGCCGGGGACCTTCTTGTCCAGGGCGCGCAGCAGCGAGACCGGACACGACTCGCCGCCGAACCACAGCCGCCGCAACGCGCTGAGGTCGCGGCGGTCGATGTCGCTGAACCGGCCCAGCAGCATGCGGATCACCGACGGCACGAGCAGGGTGTCGGTGATGCGCCACCGCTCCAACGCCTGCGTCACCTGTCCGGCCATCGACAGCCGGGGCAGCAGGTGCACGCTGCCGCCGACGAGGAACGTCGAGTACAGGTCGACGACGGACGCGTCGAAGAACAGCGGCGCCACGTTCAGGTAGCGCATGCCCTCGGCAAAACCGACAACCTCTTGTACGCCCTCCAGCAGCGCACACACGCTGCGGTGGCTGATCATCACGCCCTTGGGGCCGCCGGTCGACCCCGACGTGAAGATGACGTACGCCTGGTCGTCCGGGTCCCGGTCCCCGTACTGCGAAGCGAGGTAGTCGGCCTCGGCCTCGTCGGGGATGACGACGGGACCGGCTACCAGGTGGCGGTGCTGCGGGTGCACCACCGTCACCGCCGGGCGGCACGTGTCGAGCAGCAGCGCCACCCGGGCCGGCGGCAGCGACTCGTCGATGGGCACGTAGCGGGCGCCCAGGCGCAGCGCCGCCCACATGCACACCACCGAGTCGATGGACTTGTCCAGCACCATGGCGACCGTGCCGTGCCGCCCGACGTGCGGCGCGAGCCGGTCGGTCAGCGCCTGGGTGCGCCGGGCCAGCGTCCGGTAGGACACCTCGGCGCCGGTGGCCACGTCGCCCGCCGCCACGGCGTCCTCGTCGTCGAGGCGGTCGAGGACCTCGTCAACGAAACGAAGGGTCATTCTCGAGCTCCTGGCACACGGCCTCCAACAGCTCGGGGAAGGTCTCCATCTGCTGGTCGTACGACCCGAAGTGGCCCATCCCCTCCATCAGGATCAGCCGGCTGTCGGCGAGCCCGTGCAGCTCCTTGGCGACCTCGACGGGCACCCACGGGTCGTCCGTCGAGTGGAACTGGACGATGAACCGCTGGTTGCGCTTGATCGCCGCCCAGTCCCAGGGGGTGTCGAAGAAGCCGCTGCGCCGCTCCAGCTCGAACCCGCAGTCGGTGTGGTGCCCGGCGACCACGAACGTGCCCAGCAGCGGCGCCGACTCCGCGTACCGCAGGGCGGTCAGCGCGCCCGACGAGTGGCCGACGATCACCGTCCGCTCGTCGGGCTTGATGACGTCCGTCAGGTACGGCAGCCAGTACCGCATCCGGCCCTTGATCGGGTCGGGGAAGGTGTGGGCCACCACGTGGTGGCCCCGCCCCTCCAACTCCCGCTTCAGGTACGGGAACCAGATGCCGTCGATGGTCGCGCCGGCGTTGCCGTGGATCAGGACGATCCGTACCTCATCAGTCATCGGAGTCGTTGAGCTGATCCTCGAGCAGCTCGGCCAGCGAGCCGAGCGTGGCGAAGTTCTCCACCGTGAGCAGCTCCGGTTCGAGTTCGATGTCGTAGAAGGACTCGAACGCCAGCGTCAGCTCGATCATCTGGGTCGAGTTCAGCGACAGTCCGCCGTTGAACAGCGGCGTGTCCGAGCGCAGGTCCACGTTGTGCCTCGGGAACACCTCCGCCGCGATCTTGCGCAGGTCGTCCTCGATGTCCGCGCGGGTCTTCGGGCCGGCCATGGTCATGGTCAGCTCCCCTGCGGCGTCGGTGCAGGCGTCGGCGCCGGCGTCGGCGTCGGCGTGGCCGCCGGGTCGGCAGTGCGGACCGCCAGCTTGGACTGCATGAAGACCGAGGTCCGCGGGATGTTCATCTCGTCCTGGTGGAACGGGTTGCGCTTGTTCTTCAGGGAGAGGTACATGGTGCGGCGGGCGCGCGCCTTCTCCTCGTCGGAGTAGAACAGGAACGCGATGTTGCCGGCGTTCTCGCGGCCGACCTCGGTCAGCGTGATGTCCTCGTCGGTCTCGACCGCGTAGCCGCGCTCGACCATCCAGTCGATCTCGCGACGGTACTTCTCCAGGTTGGCGACGTCGGCCTTGCGGACCGTGCCGAACACCGGGAAGAACACCATGACGCGGTTCTCGACCTCGTCCTCGCTGCAGATGCGGCCCTGCTCGATCGGGATGATCCCGTTCTCCACGTCGGCGATCCACCGGTCCACGTTGGTGTGGTTGCGGTAGCTGCGCTCGCCCATGTAGTTCTCGGCGGCCGGGCCGATGCCCAGGGTGTAGCTCGCCCGGTAGCCGTTGCCGCCGCAGGCGTGGTTCAGGCCGATCGGGCCGGTGTCGTCGAGGTGCGTGAAGAAGTTGATGAGCAACTGCTTGTCGTACCCGTACGCGGCCAGGCTCTCCTTGATCTGGCGGTACTGGGCGCGCTCGATGCTGCCCGAGGGCAGGACGTCGCTGACCTTGCCGGCCCGGATCTGCTGGTCGAGGCGGGTGCCCTCCCACTGGTTGAACCGGTACGTCTGGACGAAGCTCGGCCGCAGCTCGGCGCAGATGCCGTGCACGTCGGCGGCGAGGATCTCGTCGGTCTGCCCGGCCAGGTTGTACATCAGGTCGAGGGCGAAGGTCTTGATGCCGGCCTTACGGATGTTCTCGGCGGTCTGGTAGACCTGCTCGACCGAGGCCTTGATGGTGAGCTTGCGGCGCAGGTCCTCGTTGAGCGTCTGCACGCCGAACGAGATGCGCGTGACGCCGAGGTCGCGCAGCATCTCGATGTACCCGTCGGCGGACAGGCCCAGCGGGCTGCCCTCCAGCGAGATCCCGTCGACCTCGCTCAGGTCGAACTCGCGGTGCACCGCCTCGATGATCTCGCTCATCGAGTCCTGGTCGAGCGCGGAGGGCGTACCCCCGCCGAACTGCACGTACTTGATCTTCGTGCCCTCGAAGTACTTCGAGCGGGCGTTGCGCTCGATCTCCTTCACCATGGCCTTCACGAACCGCACCCGCTGCGAGCCCTGGTACTTGGCCGAGGACTCCTTGAAGCAGGCGCAGAAGTTGCAGAACGCCTCGCAGAACGGGATGTGGAAGTACAGCAGGATGTCCGTCTGCTGCGGGTGCGTCTGCCGGTCGAGGAACGAGAAGTACTCCGCCTTCTCCTCCTCGGTGCGCAGCGCGTCCTGGAAGGCGCAGATCTTGGGGTAGAACCAGGTGACGTTGGTGCGCTTCTCCGGGCTCTCGAAGTCGTCCTTCAGGTAGAAGTTCGAATCGAGACCGAGCATGAACGCGTTCTCGGTAATGGTCATGTCTGTCGATCCCATCTCTACGAGGCGGACTCTTTGGCGGCCTTGCCGTGGCTCTGGTAGATGATCGGGAGCTGCTGGCTCATCTCCCCGTTGATCTGGATCCACTCGAACTTGTCCTCGGGCAGATCGACGTCCGCCCAGATGGCCTCCGGCGGGCACTCGGCCACGCAGGCGTTGCAGTCGATGCACTCCTCGGGGTTGATGTAGAGCATCTCGGGACCCTCGTGGAAGCAACTGACCGGGCACACGTCCACGCAGTCCGTGTACTTGCAGCCGATGCACGCGTCGGTGACGACGTACGCCATGTTCTTGATCTCCTGTTTCTGTCGCCGCCGCCGTCAGGCGTTCACCGTTGAGACCTCGGTGAGCCGCCGCATCCAGCCGAACCGGTCGACCAGGCTGCCGTCGCGCACACCGTCGAGCAGGTCGCGGTACCCCGAGGCCACGGCGGTGCCGGCGGGCAGGCGGTACTCCTCCGCCTGGTAGCCGAGGCCGCTGATGGACACGACGCCCTCGGCGGTGCCGGTGCCGAAGCACTCGGTGATCCGCCCGTCGCTGATGCCCGCGAGCACCTCGGCCAGCTCGATGGGCCGCTCGTCGACCCGGGTGCCGGCGTCGCGGGCCAGCTTGATGACCGAGTCGCGGGTGATGCCGGGCAGCAGCGTCCCGTCCAGGGTCGGCGTGGTCAGCACCCCGTCGATCACGAAGAAGACGTTCATGGCGCCGACCTGCTGGACGCGCCGCTGCGGCTCGCCGCCGACCCACAGCACGTGGTCGTACCCGTAGTTGGCCGCGATCTCGCGGGGCACGAGGCCCTGGCCCTGGTTGCCGACGGCGTTGATGTCGCCGGTGCCGCCCGGCCAGGCCCGCGTGTAGCCGTCCACGACCATGGCCCGGGTCGGCGCGTCGGGCTGCGTCGGCCGGCCCACCGGGCTCGCCAGGACGGTGAACAGGCACTCCTCCGCCGGGGCGACCTCGAGCGTGGTGCCGTTGCCGGCCAGCAGGCAGCGCAGGTGCAGCGCCGCGCCGGGCTGCTGCGGCAGCCAGGCCGCGTCCAGCTCCACCAGCCGGCGGATCGCGAACCAGACGCGGTCGAAGTCGACCTGCGGCAGCGCCATCCGCCGGGCCGCGTTGTTGAGCCGCTTGATGTGGCTGTCCGGCCGGTACACCGCGATGCTGCCGTCGGCCATGCGGTAGGCCTTGAGGCTGTCGAACACCGCCTGACCGAGGTGCAGCGCCGCGGCCGTCGGCTTCGTCGCCGGCAGCTCGTCGCGGTCGGCGATCGTCATGCCCCGCCAGGAGCGACGCCTGGTCCACCGCATCACGTACGCGTGGTCGGTGACCAGGCCCAGGCCCAGCTCGGCGCCGGCCTCCGGCTTCGGGCGGGGGGTGGCCGTCTCGTTGACGGTCAGGTCGTTGTCGGTGCTCACGATCGGCTGCCTTCCTTGTCCGCGATGTCGACCCGCACGTCGGAGAGCACGGCGGCGACCAGTTCCTCGACTCGGGCCCGGTCGCCGGTGAAGTACACCTGGGCGACCCGGTTGTTGAAGATGTCGTCGGGGTCGAGCGCGGCGCCGGGCCCGACCTCGAACTCCACCCGGACGAACTCGTCGGCCGCGGCGAAGCGCTCCAGGCCGGACAGGCTCCCGGCGAACACGCCCGCCCGGTCGGCGGTGACAAACGCCAGGCCGGCCGTGCGCGGCGCCGGCGCTGTGGCGTCGTAGCGACCGCCCCGGGCGGCCTCGGCGGCCGCCAGGTACAGGTCGACGCCCGGGCCCGCCTTGACCAGCTCGGGAATGCAGTCGCCGGCGAGCCGGGCGCCCACCTCGATGAGCACCGGACGGCCGTCGCCCGCGATGCGGGTCTCGATGTGGAACGGCCCGACGGTGATGTCGAACGCGGCGACCACCTGCTCGGCGAAGGCGCGCAGCAGCGGACCGTGCGGCGAGTCGTCGGGCGGCGTGGCGACGTGGCCCATCTCGTAGAAGCGCGGCGGCGCGGAGACGAACTTCGTCGTGATGCTCGCCAGATGCATCCCGGCGGCGTCCACCCAGCCCTCGATGGAGAACTCGGGCCCCTCGACGTACTCCTCCACCAGCGCGACGCGGCGCGGGTTGTGGTGGAACAGCACGTCGCCGTACTCGTGGATCTCGGCGCAGGCCCGGTGGTACTCCGCGGCGTCGCGGGCGAGGCTCACCCCCAGGCTGCCGCCCCAGTCGGCCGGCTTGACCACGACCGGGAACGCGAACGGCGGCTCGTCGACCTGCCCGGGCCCGACCGCGACCGACCCTGGGACGGCGATGTCGTGCTTGACGCACCGCTCCCGCATGACGTCCTTCTGCCGGACGGCCTCCCCCGTGTCCCGGCTCAGCGCCGGCAGCCCGAGGGCCCGGGCCAGTTCGGCCGCCACGTCCACGACGTACTCGAAGCCGGCGACCACGCCGGTCGGCGGCTCCCCCGCCTCCTCGACGAGGTCGAGCAGCCCGCGCACGCCCTGGTCCGGATGCCACGCGACGACCCGCGCGCCGGCGTGCACATCGGGCGGCAGCAGTTCGGGGTACTGCGTCGGGACGAGGCAACGCACCCCGGCGGCCACCAGCCGGCGCGTCGCCGCGGTCCCGGCCGACAGCGGTTGAACGATGATCAGCACCCGGCGCCGACCTTCCCCACGTGCAGGGTGAACACCATCGGCACGGGCCCGAAGTTCTCCAGGGTGCGCAGGCCTTCGGCCTGGGCCGCCTGCCCGGTGGTCACGCAGGCGTCGTAGCGGCCGGCGGCGCACTCCGCCGCGGCCACCGAGTTGCTGCTGGCGTACGTGATCGTGCCCCGGTCCGCCACCAGGCAGCTCGGCGCCGGGTGCGTGATGATGGTTGTCACGGGGCCCTGGTCCGGCCGCGTGGCCAGCACCATGTCGTACGTGTCGAGGATGAAGCTGTCGGCCATCTCCAGCCGGTGCAGGTTGCTGAAGACGAGATCGTGCAGGCGCGGGTAGACGGCGCAGGCGAGGATCGCCTCCGTGCCGTCGAACTTCATCACGTCGAGCCCGTCCTCCACCTCGCCGTGGAGCACGACCGTGCCCTGGCGCCGCCGGTCCGCGAACCACCGGTGCGCCGCCTTCTCCAGGTTGGTGCCGCTCGGTCCGAGGGTGTGGATCGTCGCCACGTTCGGCAGTGGAGGCGATGTGAGGCCGCTGTCAGGCATCAGCCCAGCTCCTTAGCTGTCGGTCGGTCGAGCCGTGAACGGACGCAAGGTCGTTGCGGACTGTGCGGAGCCAGCCGTGGGTGTCCGGCCGGATCCCGTGCTGGATCTCGATGAACGCGTTGCGCAGCCGGGCCGTCACGGGGCCCTCCCGCCCGTCGCCGAAGACCGCGGAGGCGCCGGCGTCGGCGACCCGGCCCACGGGCACGACCACGGCGGCGGTGCCGCAGGCGAACATCTCGACGAGCCGACCGGACCGGGCGCCGGCCATGACGCCGTCGATCGTGGTCGGCTCCTCGGCGACCCGGATGCCCAGGTCACGGGCGAGGGTGAGGACGCAGTCGCGGGTTATCCCGCGCACGATGGTGCCCTGGCACGGCGGCGTGGTCAGCCGGACGCCGTCGGGTCCGTCGCCGTCGCGCCAGACGAAGAAGACGTTCATGCCGCTGAGTTCCTCGACCCAGCGGCGCTCCAGGCCGTCGAGCCAGAGGACCTCGTTGAAGCCGCGCGCGAGCGCCTCCCTGCGGACCATGAGGCTGGCGGCGTAGTTGCCGGAGCACTTGGCCTCGCCCATGCCGCCGCGCACCGCGCGCACCGACTCCCCGGAGGTCTCCACCGAGATCGGCGCGAAGTCGCGCCCGAAGCACGGATCGACCGGGTACGCCAGAAAGACGCAGCGGTAACGCCGCGAGTCGCGCAGCCCGACCTGGGCCTCCGTCGCGATCATCAATGGGCGCAGGTACAGCGCCTGGCCCGG
Organism: Luedemannella flava; assembly: GCF_039528515.1. Lineage (NCBI taxonomy): Bacteria > Bacillati > Actinomycetota > Actinomycetes > Micromonosporales > Micromonosporaceae > Luedemannella > Luedemannella flava. The sequence goes on along the minus strand of NZ_BAAALT010000003.1, from coordinate 131,922 downwards.
CTCGTCGGGGATCCAGTCGTCGTCGAGGGCGACGAGCTCGGCGCAGGCCTCCAGGAACAGGTCGACCGGCATCTCGGGCATCGCCAGCCGGCTCGCCGACCGCCCCAGGCGGCGGGCGTGGTCGGCGGGCCGGAACAGGGCCGCGGAACCGTCCGGCTGCCGGAACGCCTTGAGGCCCTCGAAGACGCTCTGCCCATAGTGCAGCACCATGGCGGCCGGGTCGAGCACGATCGACCCGTACGGCTCGACGGACCAGTCGGACCAGCCCGCCTCCGCCGACCAGTCGACGACGATCGTGTGCTCCGTGTGGAACCGGCAGAACCCCGGGTCGCGACGGGCCGCGGCCGCGTCAGACATGGACCTCAGTGCCCCACAGCTCCAGCGATGCCCGTGGGCCGCCGCACCGGTCGGTCGCGTTCTCGGGCCGGCGGAGCAGCCGGTCGTACAGGAAGTCGGTCACCGTCTCGCGGTAGACCTCGTCCTCGGCGATCGACTCGATCTCCTCGATCAGGCCCACGAGGTCCTTCGCGGAGGCCACGATGTCCGCCTTGCTGGCGAGCCGGCGGCGCCCGTCGTCGGCCACGGTGAACAGCTTGTGCTCGGCGAGCCAGGTGCCGAGGGCGAAGCCGGTGCCGGCGTCGAAGTTGCGAAACGGTCGCGGCTCCGCGGGATACCGGAACAGCCGCTCCAGGATGATGTACTCGAAGATGATGTCGCCGTACGGGACGGACTCCTCGTAGCAGGCGATCGCGGACTTCAGGTCGACCTTCAGCTCCTCGACCAGGCCCGGGCGCCACTTGGTCTTCAGCGACAGGTTCAGGTCGAGCGGCCGCGGGCCGGTGTGGTGGAAGTAGTCGTGCATGTAGCCCCACACGCAGCGCGCCTGGTAGGTATCCTCTTCATCCACGTCGGCGGAGCGGAGTTCCGTTTCTCCGGCGAACGGTGATCCGGGTCCGCAGAGCCGGGATGCGATTTCCAGCGTGCCGGCATAGATGCTCACGTGCCGGTTGAAGAAGAACCAGGCAAAACTCTGATCGACTGTCGGCGTGGCGGTGGGAATGTTTTCGGGAAAGAAGACGACGCAATTTCCGTCGCGCAATCCCGACGAGGCCGACAGCAGCCGGGTCGACTGGAAAACCGCCTTGGGATGCGGATAGTCGGCCTGCAGCCGCGCGGTGCAGTCCGGGTCCTGACGGACGACCGTGAACGCCTCGAGGAAGGCGCCGAAGGAGCCGTCGCCGTTCGGCAGCGTCACCGGGCCGACGAACGCCGCGACCTGTCCGTCCTCGGGCGCCGGCACCGTGTCCCGCGTCGCGTCGAACGTCGGCTTCCCCTGAAAACCCGCCTCTGACCAGGAACGTAGGTCGTGCACGGTGGCCTCGATCTGGTCGGCCGGCATCAGGGCGCTGAGCCGCTCGATGTCGCGGCAGAGCCGGTCGAGCCCTTCCGCCGCGTCGCCCTCGCCACGGACCTGCGCCGCGCGGATCGACCCGACGGCCGGCACGACACGACGCTCGAATTCCAGGATCTGCGAAAGCGCGCGTGGCTCCAATTGCCCTCCAGCAGCTTCGACACCGACACGAGAACCGATGACGTCGCCCCTGGAGGAGCGCGCGAAGTTACGGACCCTCCCCAGGAGCCACAGATCGAAATTGTTCGCAGCAATTCCCTGGAGCGCAATTGACTCTCATCATTCGGGAGCCGCCTCATTCGCGCGCAGGTCAAGCAAGAGTCCGAAACCTTACCGAAGCGATCCCCTCATAGCTGACGTCACAACTAACTATGGGTGACTGTCCACATGAGACCGATCTGTCTATTCTTCCGAAAGCCCTGCGACGAGGGCGTGGGCCAGGTGGCGGCTGTGCGTCAAAGTGATCAGCCACGACCGCACCCCGGCCGCCTCGGCGAGCGCGACCGCCCGCCCGGCCAGCAGCAGCGCCGGCTGGCCGGAGTCGGCGCGGACCACCTCGATCTCGTGCAGGGCGGCACCACGCAGACCCGTCCCGAACGCCTTCAGGACCGCCTCCTTGGCGGCGAACCGGACCGCGAAGCGCTCCGCCGGGTCGGTCGCGCGTAGGCAGTACTCACGTTCGCGGGCGGTGAAGTGCCGCTCCGCGAACGCCGGTCGCCGCGCCAGGAGCCCCCGGATGTCGTCGATGTCGACCAGGTCCGTGCCGACGCACACCACCGCGCGGCCCAACAAGCGGCGCGCCGCGCCGGCGGCGGACGCGGCGACCGGGTCCTCGCCCGGGGGTCGTAGAGTTCCCACGAACAGCGACGGTACTGCCGCTATCCTGCACGTATCATCCGACGTAATTCTCCCCTGTGTGTGCCCGCTGTGCGCGGCCAGTGAGAGGAACCGCCATGAGCCTGCCGTTTCCGTTGCAGCAGAACCCGAACCCGGCGAGCCCGCAGCGGCGCGCCGAGATTCTGGCGAACCCCGGATTCGGCAAGCACTTCACCGACCACATGGCGCGGGCCGTATGGACGGCCGACGGAGGCTGGGCCAACTCGGAGGTCGTCCCCTTCGGCCCCATCCCGATGCACCCGGCAGCGGCCGTCCTGCACTACGCGCAGGAGATCTTCGAGGGCATGAAAGCGTACCGGCACGCCGACGGCTCGATCTGGTCGTTCCGGCCGGAGGCCAACGGCGAGCGGTTCGCCCGTTCCGCCCGGCGGCTGGCCCTGCCGGAGCTGCCGGTGGCGGACTTCATGGCCTCGACGAAGGCGCTCGTCAGCGCCGACGCCGCGTGGGTGCCGGACGAGGGTGAGCACAGCCTCTACCTGCGGCCGTTCATGTTCGCGTCCGAGCCCTTCCTCGGGGTCCGCCCGGCCCAGGAGATCACCTACATGGTGATCGCCTGCCCGGTCGGCTCGTACTTCTCGGGCGGGGTCAAGCCCGTCTCCATCTGGCTGTCGACGCAGTACACGCGGGCGGCCCGGGGCGGCACCGGCGAGGCGAAGTGCGGCGGCAACTACGCGGCCAGCCTGGCCCCCATGATCGAGGCGGCCGCGCACGGCTGCGAGCAGGTCTGCTTCCTCGACGCCGCGCACGGCCGCTACGTCGAGGAGCTCGGCGGCATGAACCTCTACTTCGTCACCTCCGACGGCCGGATCATCACACCCGAGCTGGGCACCATCCTCGAGGGCGTCACCCGCGGCTCCATCCTCATCCTCGCCAAGGAGCTGGGGCTCGAGGTCGAGGAGCGCCCGGTCGAGATCACCGAGTGGCAGCAGGGCGCGGCCGACGGCACGATCACCGAGGTCTTCGCCTGCGGCACGGGCGCCGTGGTCACCCCGGTCGGTCGGCTGGTCTGGGACGGCGGCGAGGTGACCGCCGAGAAGGCCGGCACGGAGGACTCGGTGACCATGCGGATCCGCCGTCAGCTCGTCGACATCCAGTACGGCCGGGCCGCCGACCCGTACGGCTGGATGACCCGCCTGGCCTGATCTCAGGCCGTGGTGGTCGGCTCCGGAGCCGCCGGCTTCGACGCGGGCGGCTCCGTCTCGTCCGGCTCCGGCTCGTCCGGCTCCGGGGCTGCCGCCGGCTCCCCGCGCCCCGTGCCGAGCACGGTGAGCAGCGCGGGCGCCAGCAGGGAGCGGACGATGAACGCGTCGATGAGGATGCCGACGGACAGCGCGAAGGCCAGCTCCTGGAACGGCCGCAGCGGCACGAGAACGAGCAGCCCGAAGCTGATGGCCAGGGTGAACGCCGCGATGCGGATGGCCCGGGCGGACTGCGGCAGGGTGATCGCGAGCGCGTCGGCCAACGGCCGGCCCCGCGCCTCCTTCCACGCCGGCCCCACCCCGAAAATGTTGTAGTCGGACCCCAGCGCGAGCAGCAGCACCGCCACCGCGAACGGCACGTAGAACGTCAGCCCGTCCCCGCCGAGCACGTCCTGGAACAGCCACGTGGTCAGGCCCAGCGTCGCCCCGATGGCCAGCACGCTGCACACGACCAGCGCGACCGGCGCCACGAGCGCCCGCAGGTAGAGCGCGAGGAACAGCAGGTTGGCCAGCAGCGCCGCGAGCGCGATGCGGCCGAGGTCGTGCACCGTCTGGTCGACGACCACCCGGGCGACGGCGGTGTCCCCGCCGAGGCTGGCCCGCACGTCGGTCAGCCCGGCATCCTTGAGCAACGCGGGCAGTCGCTGGTTGAGGCCCGCGAGCGTGTGCACGGCCCGCGCGCCGAGCGGTTCATCATCGAGTACGAGCAGGTAGCGCGCGGCGGTGCCGTCCGGCGCCTGGAACAGCGCCAGCTCCTGCGGGATCGCGTCGTCGCCCGGCCCGACCACGGCGGCCACGCCCGGCTGCTTGCCGAGCGCCGCCTGCAGCGCGCGCAGCTGCTCGGCGCGCGACGCCACGCCGGGCCCCTCCACGAGCACCTCCGTGGGCGACAGGATGCCCTCGACGAAGCCCTTCTCGGCCTGGTCCGCGGCCTTGCGGGTGGCGTGGCTGCCGGGCAGCGCCTCGACGAACGACACCCCGAGCGCGATGTCCCTGAGCGGGTACGCGGCCGCGGCCAGCGCGCCGACGCAGGCGAGCACGACCACGGGCGCGAACCACCGCCGGGTGAGCAGCCAGGCGCCGCGCCCGTTCCCGACCCGCTCGGCCTCGGCGGCCGCGATGTCCGGCGCGGACCGCTTGCGCCGCGACCACAGCGCGGCCGGCCCGAGGATGGCCAGCAGCGCGGGCACGAGCGTCACCGCGACCACCATGCCGGTGAACACGGCCAGCGCCATGCCGGGCCCGAACGCCCGGAACGCCGGCGAGTCGGCGACGATCAGCGCGCCCGTACCGGCCGCCGCCGTGGCGCCGGCCGTCACGATGATCGAGGTGAACCGGGCGGTGGCGCGCTCCGCCGCCGCGAGCCGCCCGGCCCCCTCGGCGAACTCAGCGCGTACTCCGGAGAGGTAGAAGACGACGTAGTCGGTGACGACGCCGAGCAGCAGGGCGACCAGCAGCGGCTGGGTCTCCTGGGGCACCGGCACGCCCAGGCGCTGCGCGACCGCCCCGCCGATGTGCAGGGTCAGCACGATCGCCACGCCGGACACGGCCAGGGCGAGCAGCGGCGCGACGAGTGACCGGAACGCGACGGCGATGATCAGGAACACCGCGACGACGGTGGCCGTCTCCAGCCAGGGCAGCGACGACAGCACCAGGTCGCCCTGCCCGACCCGGGCGGGCACCGAGCCGGTCACCCCGACCACGGCGTCCTCGGGGCCGTAGTGGTCGGCGACGAACTTCTCCGCCGCCTCGACCTGGTCGGCGAGGCTCACGTCCGGCGCGGTGAACAGCAGCGTGATGATCGTCGTGCCGTTCTCGGTGGAGCCGGGGAACAGGCCGCCGACGTTGGTGACCGGCACCGCGGCGAGGACCGGCTTGACGTCGGGGAGCCTGCCCTCGGACACCGCCCGCGCCCGCTCGACCGCCGCCCGCTGCGTCGACAGCGGCAGCCCTTCGGCCTTACGCTGGACGACAGCGACGCGGCTGAGCAGCGGAAACCCGAATTTCTCGAAGGAGCGGATCTCGCTCTGGATCGCTGGGTTGTCCGTGGAGACCAGCTCGTCGAGATCGTGCCCGCCGGCCCCGACGGCCGGCAGATAAACGACCGACGCGGCCGCCGCGACGGCCCAGAAGAGCACGACGAGCCACCGCAGCCGGACGATCACGCGGGCGTAGGCAGCCAACACCCAGCTCGGACGCCACCTGCTGCGCGGAACCGCCCCGTCCATGGCTTGCCCTCCCCCTCGAATCGGTGCCTTCGGGTACCCGAGGGCCCCGACCCGGAAACGGGTTGCGGCCGGACACCGCCGGTGATGGACTCGCAACCTCAGAGAGGAGCACGAAGATGCGAGCTGTCATGTCCTTCCCACTGGTATCGGCCTACGCAGAGGACATGACGTGTCGTGACCATCGTGAACCTGGGCATCCTGGCGCATGTCGACGCCGGTAAGACGAGCCTGACCGAGCGGCTGCTGCACGCCGCCGGCGTTATCGACGAAGTCGGTAGCGTCGATGCGGGCAGCACCCAGACCGACACGCTCGAGCTGGAGCGTCGGCGCGGCATCACCATCAGGGCCGCCGTCGTCTCGTTCGCCATCGGCGACGTGACGGTCAACCTCATCGACACCCCGGGTCACCCGGACTTCATCGCCGAGGTGGAGCGCTCGTTGGGCGTACTCGACGGGGTTGTCCTTGTCGTGTCGGCGGTGGAGGGCGTGCAGGCGCAGACGCGTGTCCTCATGCGGGCGCTGCGCCGACTGCGCATCCCGACGCTGCTGTTCATCAACAAGATCGACCGACGGGGCGCGGACCCGGACCGGGTGCTGGCCGACATCGCCCGCCGCCTGACGCCCGACATCGTGGCGATGGGCGCGGTCCGCGACGCGTCCTACCGCCCGTTCGGCCCGTCGGACAGCGCGTTCACCGATCGGCTGGTGGACCTGCTCACCGAGCACGACGACGCCCTGCTCGCGGACTGCGTGAACCACCCTCCCGGGTACGCGCGGCTGCGCGCCGAACTGGCGGCCCAGACGGCCCGGGGCCTGGTGCACCCGGTGTTCGCCGGCTCGGCCGTCACCGGCGCGGGGGTCGAGACCCTCATGTCCGGCATCGCGGAACTGCTCCCGCCCGCGACGGCCGACGGGCCGCTGCGCGGCACCGTGTTCAAGGTGGAGCGCGGCCCGGCCGGCGAGAAGATCGCCTACGTGCGGATGTTCGCCGGCACGGTCCGGGTACGCGACCGGCTCACGCTGCCCGACGGCAGCGCGGCGAAGGTCACCGCGCTGTCGGTGGTGGGCGCCGGGCCGCGCGACAGCGTCACCGCGGGCGAGATCGCCACGGTGCGCGGCCTGGCCGGCATCCGCGTCGGCGACGCCATCGGTTCGGCCGGCGACCTGTCACCGCAGTTCGCGCCGCCGAGCCTGGAGACCGTCATCGTGCCGCGCCGGGCGACGGACCTGGGCGCGCTGCACGCCGCGCTGACCGACCTCGCCGAACAGGACCCGCTGATCAACCTGCGCCAGGACGACACCCGGCACGAGATAGCCGTGTCGCTGTACGGCGAGGTGCAGAAGGAGGTCATCCAGGCCACCCTCGCCGAGGAGTACGGCCTGGAGGTGTCGTTCCAGGAGACGACCACGGTGTGCGTCGAGCGCCCGGTCGGCACGGGTGCCTCGGTCGACCCCATCGGTGCCGACGGCAACCCGTTCCGGGCCGGTGTGGGGCTGAGCGTCTCGCCGCTGCCGGCCGGGTCCGGCGTCACGTTCGGGCTGGACATCGAGCTGGGCTCACTGCCGATGGCGTTCATCCGCGCGGTGGAGCAGAGCGCGCGCCGCACCCTGCGCCAGGGTCTGCGCGGCTGGCAGGTCACGGACTGCGCGGTGGTGCTGACCCACTCCGGGTACGTCCCACCTCCGCCGTACGGGTGGAGTTCGGTCTCCAGTTCGGCCAGCGACTTCCGGTGGCTGACCCCGCTGGTGCTCATGGCGGCGCTGCGGGCCGCCGGGACGCGGGTGTGCGAGCCGGTACACCGGTTCGAGGCCGAGATCCCGGCGGACACGATCGGCGTCGTGCTGCCCGCGCTCGCCCGGCTGGGCGCGGTCGCGTACGAGCACGAGGCGCGCGGCGCCGTTCTGCGCCTGGACGGCGAGCTGCCCGCCGCTTCAGTCCACGAGCTGCGCCGACGCCTGCCCGCCCTGACCCGCGGCGAGGCCGCCCTGGACACCACCTTCGACCACTACCGCCCGGTCCAGGGCTCCCCGCCGACCCGTCCCCGTACGGACGCCAACCCCCTCGACCGCAGGCACTACCTGCTCCACGTCCGTCGCGGTGCCTCACCCGGAGGGCTCGGTCAGGCGACCGTCCCACCGGAATGAACCTCATCCGCCGGTGGTGCCCGCACCGGCTGGGGGCGCGACCATTCGGTGAACGCGATGTCGGCGGCGGGACCGTTGATCCAACTGGCCACGAGTCGGTGCGGCAGGCTCCCCTCGTCCAGGTAGGCCACGAACTGCACGCCCATCACCGAGTCGCGGAGGCGCGCCTGCTGTGCCTGGGACATCGTGGCGAGCAGGTCCTCGACGGACCCCTTGGCCCGGGCGCCACGGACCGGCACCCCGTCCGGCGCCGTGGTCGACCCGGGGTTGTAGGTCAGCTCGCGCATGAGGCGCTCGTCCGCGATGTAACCGAGGAAGCCGGCGATCTGGTCCAGCAGCGCCCATCTCCACTGCCCGGCGTCGGGCAGTTTCTGGTGGAGCGGTATGGCCACCCAGGTCCTGCCCGCGGGCAGCGTGAAGTAGTCGGCGACGTACATGGTTCCGTCGACGAGGCGGATGCGCGCCGGCGCCTGGGTCCCCTGGTAGGTCGCGTCGATCGTGCCGGACAGGTCGGCATTAACGCCGGTGGCGGTGAACTCGACCGTTCCCGTCAGCCTGTTGCCCTCGCGGTTGCGACTCTCCATGGCAAGGGTCACGGTCGCGGTCCGGTGGCTCTTCACGGTGTCCACGACGGTACGACCGAGGGTCGGTTCGGCCTGGGTGGGCGGCGTGGGAGTGGGCGCTGGCGTGCAGCCGGCGAGCGCGGCCAGTCCGATCGCGGCCGCCATGAGCTTTCGAGCAATCACATCCGGCAAGGTACGCGGTCGCGTCGGTTGATGAACGCCGTTATTCGGAAACCACCCACCACGCTCGATCAGGTCGCGCGGCCGCAGCATTTCTTGTACTTGGCGCCGGACCCGCACCAGCAGGGGGCGTTGCGGCCGGGGGGCCAGGCGATGTCCAGCTGGCGGGGAAGGGTGTCCAGGTAGGCGGTCTTCACCTGCGGGTCCGTCGGGTCCTCGCCCGTCTCCTCGGCGTACTCGAGCAGGCCCGCCACGGTGGCCGGCACCGCGCTGATCGACGGGACGCCGCTGTCGGCGAGTTCGCGCCAGCCCCGCTCCGCCGCCGGGTAGTGCTCCTCGTCCGGCGCGTCGTAGATCTCCGGCCAGGTCTTCACGGCCAGCGCCCGCTCCGAACGCTGAAAGACGAGCATGCGGACCCGCCCCGGCGCCGCGCCGGCCGGCTCGTCCACGTCGAACAGGCGGGCGTCGGGCTCCGGCAGATCGGGCACCATCCCGTCGGTGGCGTCGGCCGGGAGTCCGAGCTGGCTGCGCACCTTACTGCGCCCCCGCACCAGCGAGGCCGCGAGCTGTCGCCAGCCGTCCGGGCCGGTCAGCGCCTCCATGTCCGCCGGCGCCATCCGGGCGACGCCCCGGTCGTACCACCGCAGCGCAGCCGCCAGGTCGCCGTGCTCCGCGAGCAGCTCGGCGGCGAACTCGCAGTGGCCCACGTGCAGGGCGGGGTCGCGGGCCAGGGCCGCCAGGTGCGCGTCCGCCTCGTCGCGCGCGCCGCGATCCAGGGCCATCTCGGCGAGGTCTATCCGGGCGAAGCAGCCGTCGTCGCCGCCATCCGCCAGCACCTCGGCCAACACCTCGAGCGCCCGCTCCGGCCGGCCCGCCGCGCGCCAGGCGCCGGCCGCCTCGAGCAGGATCTCGCCGCGCTGCTCGGGGTATTCCCGCGCTTCGGCCTCGAGCGCCGCCGCTTCCCGCACCGTCTTCCGCACGTCAAGAACGTACCCGCTGGCGGGAACCGGGGCGACGCGACGCGACGAGGTCACCCATGTCATTGCAACAAATCTGCACGTTCTTTTTATTGACTCTCGTCAGTATTTCTCCCTACCGTCTTGGAAAGCGCTTTCCGACGTAGAGAGAGGTCCTACCGTGCAGACAGCGCAACCCGTCCCCCTCCGCCGGCCGGGAAGGCGAACGCGCATCGCGCTCGCGGCCGGTGTCAGCGCCGCAGCCGTGGCGCTGGCCTTCGTCATCACCGCCCCGGCCAGCGCGGCCACCCTGTTCTCGGACGACTTCAGCGACGGCAACGCCAACGGCTGGACGACCTCCGGCGGCAGCTGGTCGGCCTCCTCCGGCGCGTACGTCCAGACCAGCGGCAGCGCCAGCGCCAAGGCGCTGGCCGGGTCCACGTCGTGGACCACGGTCACGGTGTCGGCAGCCGTGCGGCCCACCACCTTCGGCAGCTCCACCTCGCGCGGCATCGGCGTCGCCGCACGCGCCCAGAGCACGTCGAACTTCTACGCGCTCGTGCTCACCCCCACCGCCGTGCAGATCCGCAAGGGAGCGACCACCACGCTCGCCTCGGCGGCCTTCGCGGCGACCACCGGCACGACCTACACCCTGTCGTTGAGCGCGACCGGCAGCTCGCTGGTCGGCTCGGTCAACGGCACCCCGGTCGTGTCCGCCTCGGACAGCTCGTACGCCGCGGGGCGCGCGGGCCTGCTGTCCAACTACGCCGCGGGTACGTTCGACAACGTCGTGGTCAGCGACGTGGGCGGCCCGACCCCGACCAGCGCGGCGCCGACGAGCGCGGCGCCCACCTCGTCGACGCCGACCAGCCGGCCGCCGACGAGCGCCCCGCCCACCTCCGCACCGCCGACGTCACAGCCGCCGGTGCCCACCGGACTCGTCGGCTGGGCGTCGCAGGCCGGCGGCACCACCGGCGGCGCCGGCGGCAGCACGGTCACGGTGACGACCTGGGCCGACTTCCGGACCCAGGCGCAGGCGGCGGGCGCGCGGACGATCCTGGTCAGCGGCATGCTCGCCGGCTCGGGCACGGTGGAGGTCACGGCTAACAAGACGATCCGGGGCGTCGGCGCGAGCTCGGGTCTGTCCGGCACGACCCTCAACATCGAGGACATGTCGCCGGCCAACGTGATCATCCAGAACCTGAACATCCGCGGCGTGCCCGGCACGGACGCGATCCAGATCGAGAACGCTGACCACATCTGGATCGACCACAACACCATGTGGAGCACCATCGAGAGCGACGTCGACTTCTACGACGGCATGATCGACATCACCCACGCGGGTGACTACATCACGGTCTCGTGGAACATCATCCGCGACCACTGGAAGACCTCGCTCGTCGGCCACTCCGACGGCAACTCCGGCGAGGACACCGGACACCTGCGGATCACGTACCACCACAACTGGTTCGACCGCACCTTCGAGCGCAGCCCCCGGGTCCGCTTCGGCGAGACCGTCCACGTGTTCAACAACTACTACACCAACATCAACAACAACACCTCGTCGTACGCGATCGCGTCCACGATGAACGCCGGGGTGCTCGTCGAGGGCAACGTCTTCGAGAACGTGCAGCAGGCGTGCTGGTCCGCGAGCGGGTACGCGGACTCCGACCCGGGCCGGCTGGTGGCGCGCGACAACGCGCTGACCAACTCCGGGCCGTGCGAGACCAACGGCTCGGTGGCCGCGGTCCCGTACAGCTACACCGCGCAGAACTCGGGCACCGTCAAGGCGACGGTGACCGCCCAGGCGGGCGTCGGCAAGATCTGATCCGGTCGGTGCGCGGCCGCCCCGATTGATGGGGCGGCCGCGTCGCTGTCGTTACGGCACCCAGGGCGCCGCGATGTACCAGGTGCTGTCCTGCGCCCACGCGGTCGCGGTCTGGGCGGTGCCGGCAGCGCCGGCACTGTTGGAGATCCAGACATCGGCGTTGTAGTGGCGGATGTATTGACATCCTCCGCCGTCGAGCGGGTCGCTCGCCGACGTTGCCGGGGATCTGGCTGTTGGACCAGATCGAGTTGGTGGGAACCCACGTCGCGTACGGCACGGGGTCGTCGAAGGTCAGCGTGCCCCGGAGACCGGCTCGCCGGCGGCGGTCGACGACCCGGTGATGCTGTCGCCGCAGGCGGCGGCAGCGGTCGCCAGGACGGCCAAGGCCAGCCCACTGGCCGGCAGTTTGCGCGTGCGGACATGTCTCATCGAGGCGGTTGCCCTCAAGGGGAAGGTCCAAGAGCAGTCGATTGAACCTATCCGGTAAATATGGTATTAGATGGTCCACTCAGCGACCACGATCCTTACCGACATTCCCGTCCGGACCAGCTCTGACCAGCGCCGACTCGTTGTACCGCCGGTGGATCACGCAATCGGTCGGCTTCGGCGCACCGTGATGATGAGACGCTGATCGAGCGCGCCGCGCCGCCGGTCACGCCGTTACCCTGGCCGTGACCTCCTCCACCTCGATGACCAGGCCGGGGCAGGAACAGGCCGCTTACCTGAACCGCCGCGCTCGGGTGGGCGGTGTGCCTGGGAAGAACCAGCGTCGGACGGCGCCGAACGCCGGACAACGTCCTCGAACGTCGCGCCGGGCGCCGCAAGAAGCCAGTCGACCAGCTCGAAACCGGCTGACTTGCGTCGCCGCAATGGCCGACGTCACCTCGATGGCGACCGGTTAGCTTGACCCCCTCTGCACCGAATACCGCTACGCCGAATCCACAGGTCGTCTGGACGGCCTCTACCGCCGCCGGGCCCCGCCGATAGTAACCGCATCCACAAAGGACAGTGGCGACGATGACACGGATTCACCCCACTCGCGCAGACTACGTTCGGCAAAGGTGACACCGGAGGTAACAACGTCCAGCAACGGATCCAGGAGGTCAGGTACCCAACTAGGCTCGATATTCTGCTCGACACGTCTGAGCAGCCCTCGGTGTGCCAGTCTTAACAGCTCAGCGCTGAGGTGCAGAACCGATCGACCGCCGCAGGTCGCCCCCAACCCCTTGATCGGGACCTCACTAGTGAGATCTCTAAGATGCTCCACCGTGACGCATGAAAGCAACTCCAACGCCTCCGCCAGCGAGCGATCGTCGTACGCCAGACCCGCCCAAAACGCGGGTGCGGCGGAGAACATTGGCCATGGCAGGGCGTCAAAGGCCCGTGTCTCAAGCGTCTTTCGAACCCGGACGTGTGGCCAGACTTGCGAAAGATGGCACTCCCAGTCAAACAGGTCGGGACGGGAGCCATCGTCGAAGCCGTTGAGCAGGATCTGGGAGAACGCCACGGGGGGCACCGTCGTCGTCCGCCCGGCGTGAACTCGGTAAATCATCGGCAGTTGCAGCGCCCAATCGACCAAGTCACCTCCGGGCGCCGCTGATCGGACGCCAAAGGGCAAAACGCCGCATCTCGCGGGATCTACGCGCTGCCAGCAGTGAAGTCGCCGGGACAAGACTCCCGTCACCGCGCCCGCCTCAAACGGTGAATTGACAAACGCTGCCGCAAGGATAGGTGAAGCGAGGACAAGTAGCGAGAGCTTCGAAGCAAGGTCCTCCTCCGAAAAATAATCAAGAGTGGTCTGTATTGAAAGCGTTAGACCCATCACGCTTTCAGCCAGAGATCCGGCGATGCCGAGCTCCCGAAAATAGTTGCGCATGATCTCAACTCTGGCTTTCGGAATCCACGGTATGCGGTCGACCGGGGTAACGGGGAGCATGCCCGTTGCCAGGAGAGCCAGCCCGATTCGATCAGCGACCCTTGCGGCATGACCTATATCGCGAACCGCGGATGGGATCAGGGCACCAAGCGAAGAAAAAGCTGCAGAGGAATACTCAAGTGCGCCACCCAATTCGAGTGAGAAGCGCGCTCCCGTAGGTAACGCGACACCCATCAGGTGCCCCTCGTCCACGTAGGGAGTGCCAGCAAGTTCGGAACTAATACACTCGAGAAGCCGGCGGGTTCCCAGCTCTCCGTGATACGCAGCGCTCAGGCCCGTTTGCCGATCGACGACTCCGCACTCGACCTCGATCCCGACGCGCGCTGATCCAGATTGCGAACCCGAAAAGTAGCGCGTGAGTTCGTCTCGCGTCAATCCTGATCGAGACTCCATGTCACTCCTTGCTACAACTATACATCCGTAGAGATACGATCAACGGGGCGTGAGGCGATACGTGGCCGCCTGAACAACGATTGCGGCAGCCAGCCAGTAGATGGGGATTTCACCGACTAGCGTCCAGACAACCGATGTGGTAATCAGGCCGGCCGGATAGACATACCTATTTGACCCGACGTAGCCAAGTAGAACCGGAATAGACCGCACACCCTCGCGGGCGTCCTTTGCAGCATCCCGCACGTCACCGAGAAGGTTTCGAATGGCTGTCAGCACAAACACTAACGCTAGCATTCCCGCAGTAACGGATGCCCCCAAAATCAGCATCGCCTTCAACGCACCATTAAGTACCGGGGATACGGCAGCGATGGGCCTGAATCGCTTTTTAAGCGAATAGAAGCAGGCGCAGGCCAGAAAGATCAAAACCGTCAAATCATGCCACAACAGAACCACGAGGAGCCACGGCACAGCCCACATGTACCAGGGCCATAGTGCCCTCCCGCGGTCACGATGGCGCCATTCAAGGTGAATGAGAAATCCGAACCACAGCAGGCTGGCCAGCACAGCATGGATGATGCCGCTACGAACCGCGCCGAACAGCAGTAACAGATCGACGTATGAATACATTCGCAACTGGCCGAAATAGTTCAGTACGGCCCTATCGGTGCGAGCCCGGCGAACGTCTTGGTCTTCCATTGAAGGAACTCCCGGCGATCCGGCGTTACGTCAGTGTGGTGTCCGTTTTCGACCGTCGATAGCAAATTCACCTGCAATGTCGCTGAGATATCTGCCATTACGCGCCACCCGCCGTCGTATCGCACCATTGGCAGCACCCCTCATCGCCGAGATGAGGCCGAAGATTGCCTCCGCGTCCGCCGTGGCCGCAAAGTATGGGGCCAATGTGGCAATTAGCTCGTCAAAGAGCTGCCAGAAACCTACTCGCAGTCCGGACACCGGCGAACGAAGAATTGTTTCGGTTCCATAGCGGGCGGCCCGCCAGATCTCGAGTCGTAGCTCGTCGGTGTCCAGCGTGACCGGAACATTAGTGGCACCGGGTGCAAGCGCCGCGTCGACGAGCGCGGCAGCAATAGATGCGTAGAGTAGAACCGCCGAGACGTCCTGCTGGCTGTCCGCAATGCGGATCTCCACGGTTGAATAATGCGGTGCTGGCCGAACCCACCAATAAACGGTTTGCGGATTGAACGCGACACCGTGCGCATTCAGCGATTCCAGCGCAAGAGCGTAGTCTAGGTCAGAATTCATCGGAGGCGGCGGTGTAATGGTCGGCCATCGAGACAACAGCACTGTCCGCCAACTCGCGTAGCCAGTATCTGTCCCCTCGTAAAAAGGTGAGTTAGCGGTGAGACATGCAAGCGCCGGCAGCCACGGCCTTATGTACGAGCACGCGCGTGCCGCCGCAGCTAGATTCGGCACTGCGACGTGAACATGGGTTCCACACGTGCCCTGCTCATTGATAAGGTTTCCGAACCTACGGTGCAGAACGGCGTATCGCTCACCGACAGAAATCGGAGGCGGACCCGCCCGGTCGAGCGGTGGCGTCCCCGACGCTAGTAGGCGGCAACCCAACTTCGCCGCAGCGTCGACAGCGTACTGCCGGAGTTCGGCTATCGCCACCCCGAGTTCTTCTACCGAACGACAGATGGGCGTAGCCAACTCAACCTGCAGTGGGGTTAATTCGAGCTTAATAAACTGACGCATGTGCGGCGGAAGTGCGTCGATTATACTCGGGGCGAGCGGAGCAACATGGAGAGTATTTGTATCGACCACGAAGAACTCTTCTTCGACTCCTAGCTGCCACCCCAAGAGCCAGCCCCCCGGATTGGTCGATGACTCCACCGATGACTAGAGGACAACACGGTAATGTACGGACATCGAGAATATCTCTGCGATTCGCTCTTGTCAATTCCTGAATTTGAAGTGCACTTCAATCAGGAAGAACTGAGCCTGGCAGCTCGCTCTTTTGCCATCCGGACGGCGATCTCATAGTGCGGAAGGAACGTACTACTGACGTCAGGCGGATAGGTCCGCTGACGATACTGGCGCTCCGCCGTAATCGCTTCCTCGAGCGAGATCCAGGCGCGCGACATGAGAGAGGACATCGTCGCGAGAATGGTGTCTGACGGGATCAGTTCGTTGGCAATCAGGACGCCGAGATGCTCAAAGAAGTAGCAAACCGAGTATGCGCTCTTCTTGACCGGGTCAGGTAGTGATTCGAAACCCTTGTCGAGCTTCAAATCCTTTGGACAGCTGAGGACCGCGTTCAGGTGTGCGAGAAATTCTGGTTCGCGAACCTGGCGGTACAAATCTGCAACGACTTGCACCTCGGTCGCAGTTGTCGAAATCCGGACATCACGGCTGGTGTGCCACCATGTTCGCGCAAGCGCGATTCCCGCCAGAAGAACGGACAGCAGCGAAAAAGCTAAGGTGAGACTATTGCCGTCCATCGCTGACCTCGTTCCAGCTTGACTAGGTCGCCTACATTAGCTGGCAATAGCAGACGCGACCATTGGCCGAATGTACGGTCCGACCGTGGAGAAGTTCACGGGAAGCTACCCAGACACTCGCGAGCACCTGGGCCGGCCGATCGACGCGCGTGGCGCGCGGTCATCACGTCCCGGTTTGGGGGAGTAGAGGTCACCGTCACATTGATCTTGATCTAATAGATGATGCCGGTGACGCACGCAATCTGAGACGCCATCGGTTCAACTGGCCGTGTATACGAGTTCGCCCTGCATGTAGGTGCGCGCGACGCGGGTCGCGCCGATCTCGTCCGCAGGGTGGTCGAACGGGTCGCGGTCGAGGACCGTGAGGTCGGCGTCCTTGCCGACCTCGATCGTCCCGGTCTCGTGCTCGAGGTGGTTCACGTACGCGCTGCCGGCCGTGTACGCGGTGAGCACGGTGGCGAGGTCGAGCGCCTGCCCCGGCAGGAACGGCGGCCGGGATTGCCCGGGCAGCGCCCGGTTGACCGCGACGTGCGCGCCCCAGAGCGGGTCGGGGCTGCTCACCGGCCAGTCGCTGCCGGCGGCCAGACGCACCCCGGCGCGCCACAGGTCACCGAACGGGTACTGCCGGGCAGCGAGCCGCCCGCCCAGGAACGGGATGGTCAGCTCGTCCATCTGCGGCTCGTGGCAGGCCCACAGCGGCTGGATGTTGGCCACGGCGCCGAGCGCGGCGAACCGGCGCACGTCGTCGGGGTGCACGACCTGCAGGTGCGCGAGGTGGTGGCGCCGGTCGCCGGGGCCGTTGGCGTCCCGGGCGGCCTCGACCGCGTCGAGCGCCTCGCGCACCGCCCGGTCGCCGAGTGCGTGGAAGTGGACCTGGAAGCCCTCGGCGTCCAGCCGCGTGACGTGCTCGCGCAGGGCCGCCGGCTCGACGAAGCTCAGCCCCGCGTTGGCGGTCACGCACCCGCACGCGTCCCGGTACGGCTCGGTGAGGGCGGCGGTGAAGTTCTCGACGATCCCGTCCTGCATGATCTTGATGCTGGTCGCCGCGAAGCGACCCGCACGCCCGCCGGCCCGGCGCTCGATCAGCTCCGGGATCTGCTCCGCGCCGCGCTCCCGGTCCCACCACAGCGCGCCCACCACGCGGGCCCGCAGCGCGCCGGACGCACCCGCCCGCAGATACGCCGCGTACGGGTCGGGAAAGCCGTTGAACCCGCCGCCGACGATGGCGTCCTGCCAGGCGGTGACGCCGTGCGAGAACAGGCGCTCCTGGGCGGCGAGCAGACCGGCGTCGAGGTCGGCCTCGGACGGCGCCGGCACGAGCCGGCCGACCAACGACATGGCGCCCTCGTGCAGCGTGCCCGACGGGTCGCCGTGCTCGTCGCGTTCGACGCGGCCGTCGGGCGGATCCGGAGTGGACCGGTCGACACCGGCCAGCTCCAGCGCGCGGCTGTTGACCCAGCTGCTGTGCGCGTCCTGGCAGGGCAGCACGACCGGCCGGTCCGCGACGACGGCGTCCAGTAGGTGCCGCGACGGCGTACCGCCCGGGAACGACGCCAGCGACCAGCCGCCGCCGGTGATCCACTCCAGGTCGGGACGCGCCCGCGCGTACCGCGCGATCTCGGCGAGGTACTCGTCGGGTGTGGACAGGGCGCGCAGGTCGCACTCGAGCATCGCGTGGCCGGCGCAGACCGGATGCGCGTGCGCGTCCTGGAAGCCCGGCATGAGCAGGCCGCCGGCCAGATCGACCACGTCGGCGCCGGGCCCGGCGGCGGCGAGGACGTCGGCCGGCTCCCCCACCGACACGATCCGCCCGTCGCGCACCCCGACCGCACCGGGCCGGGACCGCCGGCCGTGTCCGGTGAAGACAGAACCGTTGACGAACACCGTCATCGGGTGCACGGTTGGCTCCGTACCGTCCTGGGCTGGTAGTTCGCGTCGACCGTGACCAGGCGCGCCGACCACGCGGAGACCCGGCCGCAGCTGACCTCCATCGGCCCGTACCCCCAGGAGTCTTTGACAATCATGAGGTTACTGACCTTGCCGGGCGTGCCGAGCCGGAACGGGTAACCGCCACCCTTGACCAGCAGGCCGTCGATCGTCACCGACGTGTTGCCCTGGCCGTCCGGGTAGAAGAACGCCGCCGTGCCCCCGCACGCGCCCGTCTCGACGAAGTCGACGGTGAGGTTCCTGACGGTGAGCGCGGGGCCGTCGTAGCCCTGGACGCCGTCGCCGTGCCAGTCACCGCACGGCTGCGGCGGGACGATGCGGGCGAACGAGCTCTCGATGACGACCTTCCCGCAGCCGACGTTGCGGCCGCCGACACGGAACCCCTCCTCGCGGTTAGTGATCTTTACGCGGCGGGCGGTGTAGCCGCCCGGCCCGATGACCCCGCTGGTCCCGCCGTTGGACCGGTCCTGGCCGACCGGGGGTGTGACCGAGGTGTCCTCGATGACCAGGCCGTTGTTGCACCGGCCGTTCACGTCGTTGGTGATCTGGCCGCCCGCCACCTGGGTGCGGCGGATCGTCACGTTGGCGGCGGCCACGATGACGGAGCCCTTGACCAGGTAGTCCTCGACGACCTGGCCCGATTTGCGGACGGTCAGGTCGCCGTTGACGGTGCGCTTCGGGGACCAGCCCACCGGCACGCCCGTGTTGCCCGGATAGGGCGACATCGCGGGACGGGTCGGCGTCGGCTTCGCCGTCGGACCGGTGGTGGGCCTGGTCGGTTGCGTCGACGCGGAGTTGGCCGTGGCCGGCGGGCTCGCGTTCGCGTGGTCGTCCGGCCCGTCGTCGGACAGCGTCAGCGCCACGCCGGCGATCAGGGCCGCCACAGTCATCGTGGCGCCGACGACGAGCAGAACGGGCGAACGTCGACCGCGCGTCGCTGCCACGGGGGACACCTCCAGGGCCAGATCTTCGGGAGGGGTGATCGTAGCGGCTCTGGCGGCCGGAACAGGCCCATCGACCCCGGGCAATCGCAAATCATCCGACAGCCCGGAGCCCGGCGGCGTCGATAAAATCCAACCGCTGCCGCAGAGCCTCGCGGCCGCCCTGCTCCACGCAATTCGTGAATCTGTTCGCCAAGGGTGGTCGATCGTGCGGGTCTGGGAGGTGGCGTGCTGGTCAGCGACGTCATGACGGCGTTTCCGGCGTACGTCCGGCTGGGCGCGACGATCCGGCGGGCCGCCGAGATGGTCAGCGTCTCCGAGGTCGGGCACCTGATGGTCCTCGACCACGACGGCCGGTTCGTCGGGTCACTGTCCGAAGAGGACCTCGTCCGGGCGATGCTGCCCGGCTTCGACGACGTGACCGCCGGCGGCGGGACGCTCGCCGACGCGTTCCGGATCTTCCTGGAGCGGGGCCGATCGCTCGCCGAGCGCCCGGTCGACCCGCTCGTCGCGCGCGACGTGGCGACGGTCCGGTCGACGGACGAGCTCGCCCGGGCGGCGGTGGTGATGCTCGACCGGGGGCTGCGCAGGCTTGCGGTGGTCGACGACGGCACGCTCGTGGGCACGCTGTCCCGGGCCGATCTGTGCCGAGCGGTGATCTACCATTCCTGACGTCCGGCTGGTCATCATCGATCGGCACACCCACGAGACCAACGAGCGGGTGTGCCCACTGCCGGCGACTCTGGGCCGGGACAGCGGGACGGCGGTGGTCGCGCTCGACGACCGCAACATCTCCCGACAGCACGCGCGGCTGGAGTTCGTCGACCGCGAGCTGGTGATCACCGATCTGGGCAGCACCAACGGGACGTACGTCAACGGCGAGCGGGTGACGCGCCGCGTGCTCGCCGCCGGCGACTGGCTGCGCATCGGCCGGTACGACCTGCGCTGGTCGTTCGTTGATCCCGAGGCGACGCGGATGTTCGACGCCGCCGAGATGACCGCGCTGCGGCCGGTCGGGCCGCAGGGCGTCGCCGCGCGGCGCGTGGTGGCGGCCGCCGAGGCGCACAACCGCGAGGTAGGCCACGAGCTCGACGGGTTCCTGTCGCTCGCGCACGGGTTCCTGCCGGCCGAGCAGCCGCTGCTGGCCTTCCCCGACTCGCACCGGGCCTGGGACGACATGATCGTGCAGCTGCCGGAGCTGTTCCGCCGCCTGTCGCTGCGCCGGGCGTTCGACGCCATGCCGGTCCTCGACGCCCGGGCCGGGGCGCTGCCCGACCCGTACCTGTTGCGCGCCTCGACGCTGCTCGGCGTGTTCGCGCACGCCTACCAGTACATGGCGATCGACCCGCCGGCCGCGCTGCCGGAGTCGCTGCTGCGGCCGTGGACCACCGTGTCGAGACGGCTGGGCAAGAAGGTCCCGGCCGTCTCCTACATCGACCTGTTCTTCTACAACTGGCGGCTGCGCGACCCGGCCGGCCCACGCGAACTGGCCAACCTGGACCTGCTCGTGCCCACCTGGGACAACGCGGCCGAGCAGTGGTTCTACCTCGTCACCACCGAGTTCGCGATGGGGCTCACGCCCGTCCTCGGCGCGATGATCGAGGCTCAGGAGGCGGTCGTCGCGGACGACCCGGTCGCGCTGGAGAAGTCGCTGCTGGTGATCCATGACCGGCTGCACCACGTCACCCAGGCGATCTACCCGCAGATCGACCCCAATCCCCGCGGCCGGTACCCGCTGGACCAGGTGCTGTGGGCCAAGACGGTCGGCACCGCCGGGGTGCCGATCTTCGACGGCGCGCCGAGCCCGAGCGGCACCGCGCAGCCGCAGATCCACGCGCTGGACGCGTTCCTGGAGCGCCGCGACTACGGCTCGGTGGTCGGCCAGCAGAGCACCTACCTGGCCGGGTTCTTCCCGAGGCACTGGCAGGAGCTGGTGGCCGCGCTGCGCGAGGTGTCGGTGCGCCAGTACGTCGAGGACACCCGCAGCCGGACGCTGCGCGGCGTCTACAACGCGATGCTCGACGCGTATGTGGGCGACCGCGGCTGGATGGGCCTGCACCGCATCAAGGCGTACGGGTTCCTGGAGGTGTCGTTCAAGGTCGGCCGGCAGGTGACGACCGGGGCCCGGTTCACCGGCCTGTTCAAGGACCGGACCTGGGACAAGGTCGACAACGAGCTGGCCGTCGTCCGCGAGGAGCGCCGCCCGCCCGTGGGCCCGCCGGTGGTGTTCGGGACCGCCCGCCGCGGCCGCGTGGTCGTCGGGGATTCCGGCCGCTGGACCTGCTACCTGGACATCGACGTCGCCGGCCAGGGCGTGCACCACCTGCCCGGCGACCGGGTCGGCGTGCTGCCCGAGAACGACGACGCGCTCGTGCGCCGCACGGTCGCGGCCCTGCAGGCCACGGGCGACGAGCTGGTCCGCCTCAGCCCCGCGTGGCAGGCGGCGGTGGCCTGCCGGGAGGGCTACGGCGACGTCGACGTGCTGCCGCTGCGGACGCTGCTGCGCTTCGCCCGCCTGCGGCCGATCGGCCGGGACGTGGCGAAGCGGCTGGTGCGGCTGACGGCCGTGGGCGCGTGGCAGCGCGTCGTGGACGCGCGCATGGAGGACCAGTGGGAGCTGTGGGACGTCCTCAACCTGCTGCACGCGGGCGGGTATGACGTCACCCGGCTGTGGAAGGCCGATCCGCGCGACGACGACGCGTTCTGCTCGGTGGTCCCGCCCGAGCCGTTCCGCCTCTACTCCATCGCCTCGGCCCCGCCGCCCGGCCGGGCCGCCGACACCCTGCGCCTGGTCGTCGCCGGCCTCGGCTACACCTCCGCCGACACCCCGTGGTCGTACCCCCGCCAGCGGCAGGGCACCGCGTCGCACTTCCTGCGCCGGGCCAGCGTCGACGGCCAGCAGCGGCTGGCGCTGCAGATCGTCTCGACGCCCCGGTTCCGGCTGCCCGCCGACCCCGACCGGCCTGTCGTCATGTTCGCGGCCGGCTCCGGGATCGCCCCGTTCCTGGGCTTCGTCGCCGCGCGCACCGGCGCCGGTCACAACCTTCTCTACCTCGGAGTACGCGCGCCGGCGGAGTTCGCCGAGCACGCCCCGCTGGACGCGGCGGCGGCAGCCGGCCGGCTGACCCTCTCGGTCGCGTTCTCCCGCGCCGACGCCGCGGTGACGTTCGACGGCGCCCGGCACGTCGTCGGCGCCGGCCAGCGCCGTCGGGTCGGCGACGTGATCCGGGCCGACGCGGACGCGCTGTGGGAGCTGCTGCGACCCGTCGAGGAGGGCGGTCGCGGCGCGCACGTCTACATCTGCGGCAGCGCGCCGTTCGCCGTGTCCGTGCGCGAGGCGCTGACCGGGATCGTGCCCGGCGACGGCCGCGAGTTCATCCGCCAGCTCATGGCCGACGGCCGGCTGGCCGAGGACGTCTTCACCACCTACCTCGGCCACGCCCAGCAGGGTCCCCGCCTGGAGGTCTCGGACCTGGCCCGGCACAACACCGCCGGGACGGGCCACTGGATGGCGGTCGGCGGCGCGGTGTACGACGTGAGCGAGTTCCTGCACCTGCACATCGGCGGGCCGCACATCATCCGCAACCACGTCGGGCTCGACGCGACAGCGGCGTACCGCAAGGTTCTCCACCACGCGCACGCCGAGATCGACGCCCAGCTCGCGATGTACCAGATCGGCCAGCTGCGCCGGCTGCGCTTCGACGCCCGGTGGGGCGTCGTGCTCACCGCCGAGGGCCTGCGCTCGCTGCCGCTGGAGGAGCTGTTCCGCACCTGGGTCCGGTTCGTGTACCTGCTGGTCGGCATGGAGAACGCGCTGACCGCCGACTACGGGTTCACGACGCTGGTCACCACGGCGGGCGAGGACCCCGCCGAGCTGACGCCGTTCAAGGCGCAGTACGTCGTCGAGGCGCACCGGCGGTTCCTGGTCAGCTACCTCGACGGGTTGGTGAACGAGGACCTGCGCGCCCTGTGGCAGCTCACCGTCGGCTTCTGCGACCCGCACCAGGACATCCGGGCCTTCGACACCGAGGCCGCCGCCGTGGCGGCCCGGCCGGACGTGGCCCTGGTCCGGCACTCCGTCCCGGCCGTCAAGGAGCTGCTCCTCAGCGGCGAGGACCCGCGCCGGGTCGCGGCGCTGTGCCGGCTGTACGCGCACGTCGACGTCGGACTGCTGCGGGACCTGAAGGCGGCCGTACTGGAGGGCATCCGGGCCTTCGAGACCCACGAGGCTGCGGTCATCGAGCAGGCGGGGGCGACCCTGCTGGCGGCGACGAACAACGCACTCGGTCACGTGTCGACGTACTACCAGCGCCTCGCGGGCCAGACCACCAGTCACGGGATCGCCGCCGGTGATGGCGCCGAGGAGCCGATCCCGCCCGACCGGGGACTGCCCGGGCACGGGGGTCCGCTGCCGCTTCCGTAACGGCCCGCCCTATCCGCGCACCCGCTCCCCCACCACGGCCTCGACCGCGACGGCCTCGACCTCGCGCACGAGCCGGACCATGTCGTCCGGCGGCACGTCGGCGGTGTCGACCGTCAGCAAGAGCCAACAGGTCCCCGTCTTCTCGAGAACGTGCAGGTACATGCCCTTGTTGGGCCGGTCGACGCGCCGCCGCCAGCGCAGCTGCGACTGGGGCAGCGCGGCGCGCACGTCCTGCGGCGTGGGCACGCGGTCCGGGTCGGGGCGGACGGCGGTGCGCCGGTCGTTGAGGAAGCAGGTGAGTTCGAGCTGTTCGCCGCGCTCGCGGCCGACGGCGGCCACGAGCTCGCGGTGGCGGGCCATGTCGTAGTACGCGTACATGCCGGCGTTCATGACGGCGCGGGCGGCGCGGGCCACGATCTCGTCGAAGGGCACCCCGTCGACGTCGAGCACGCACAGTCCGGCCTGGTTGAGCGGGCTGATCGTGTCGGACAGCCCTGGCCGGAACCGGTTGTTGACCAGGATCTGGGCCGCGCTGGGATGAACCCCGGTGAGCCGGTACATGGCGAGGGCGAACACGGCGAGCATGACGGGTTTGGCGTCGACCCGGCAGCGCGCCGCGATGGCGTGCATGGCCAGCTCGGCGGCCGGCGACTCGTACTCCAGCTCCCAGAACCGCAGCTCCTGTGGCGGGTATGGGCCGCCGTACGGTCGGGCCGGCACGGTTCGCAGCGCCTTCTCCCAGTGGCGCAGGGCGGCCTCGCTGCGCCGCTGGTGGGCCGGCGTGCGCTGCAGTTCGACCAGTTCCAGGGGCGTCGGGCCCGGCGGCGGGGCCGTCGCGGTGCCCGTCGCCGGGTCCATCGTGGCCAGGTCGGCGACCAGGACGCCCAGGCCCTCGCCGTCGATGACGACGTGGTTGTACATGACGACCAGGTGGGTGATCGTGCCCGCCACCCGGATCACCGCCATCCGCACGGGCCAGTCGCGCTCCTCGTCGAACGGCTCCCAGAAGCGCATCTGTACGCCCTCGGCGACCTCGTCCGCGCTCACGCGCGCCGGGTCGGCCAGCACCAGTGGCAGGTCGCCCGCGAACCGCCCGGCGGCGTACCGCGCGACCAGCTCGGCCGGGTCGACGTCCTCGACGTCGATGACCTCCAGAGTGGCCACGCCGGCCGCCGAGACCACCTGCCGGGGGTCGCCGTCCGGGGTGAACCGCAGCCGGGTGCGCAGCGACGGGTGCCGGCCCATGATGAAGGCCAGCAGCCGGGTGATCTCGTCGATCGTCGTGGTCGGCGGCATCGGCATGATGCCGCCCATGTTCAGTGCGCCGCCGGAGCACTGGATCTCCGCCCAGATGCGCTGCTGACCCCAGGTCAGCCCGCCCTCGCCGGCGCCCTCGCCGGCGAACGGCACCTCGATGAGTCCGCCCATGTCGACCATCGCCTCCGTCGGTCGTGCGGCCCCGGTCCGTGGGCCGCATGCAACCAGGCGTCAGCGTATCGACACATTTAGTAATGACAATGGAATGACAGCCAGACCTACCGCACCGTTCGGACCACCTTTGGCTGAACGTTTGTGGATGGTTGGGTGCGAACGCGTTCGTAACCTTTACCAAACCTCCCCGAAACGTTGCACTCAGGTGTGTCGATCGGAGAGGGGACCCCATGAGTTCACGAAGGCGCACCGCGGCGGGCTCGGTGCTGGTGGCAGCGCTCGTACTCGCCGGGTTTGTCGGTTTCGGGTTGCCGGCCGCGCAGGCCGCGGCGGTGACCGTCACCAACGGCACCCAGTTCCCGGACACGAGCGGCAACCCGGTACACGCGCACGGGGGCGGCGTGCTCAAGGTCGGCGACTACTACTACTGGTTCGGCGAGAACCGCAACGCCAACAACACGTTCAAGGCCGTGTCGGTCTACCGCTCCACGGACCTGCGCACCTGGGAGTTCCGCAACAACGTGCTCACCCAGAACTCGGCGTCCGAGCTGGCGTCGGCCAACATCGAGCGCCCCAAGGTCATCTACAACGCCTCCACCGGGCGCTACGTGATGTGGATGCACAAGGAGAACGCCTCGAACTACAGCGAGGCGCGCGCGGCCGTCGCCTCGTCGGCCACGGTCGACGGGAACTACACGTACCACGGCAGTTTCCGCCCGCTGAACCACATGTCGCGCGACATCACGCTGTACAACGACAACGGCACCGCGTACATGATCTCGGCGGCGAACGAGAACTACGACCTGCACATCTACCGGCTCAACCCGGACTACCTCTCCGTGAACACGCTGGTGGGCAACTTCTGGCCCGGCGGTCACCGCGAGGCGCCGGCCATGTTCAAGCGCGGCAGCACGTACTTCCTGCTCACCTCGGGGGCGACGGGGTGGAGCCCGAACCAGGCGAAGTACGCGACCGCGTCGAGCATCTCCGGCCCCTGGAGCGGGTGGACGAACGTCGGCGACGGGACCACCTACAGCTCGCAGCCGACCTACGTGCTCCCGATCCAGGGCACGTCCGGAACCAGCTACCTGTATATGGGCGACCGGTGGGCGGGGGCCTGGAACGGCCCCGTCAACGACTCCCAGTACGTCTGGCTGCCGATCAGCTTCCCGTCGGCGACCAGCATGAGCCTGAGCTGGTACCCGCAGGTCACCATCGACGCCGCCGCCGGCACGGTCACCGGCGTCGGCGGGCAGACCTACCGGATCACCGCCCGGCACAGCGGCAAGGTCATCGACGTGATCAGCGCGTCCATGGCCAACAACGCCGAGATCAAGCAGTGGTCCTGGAACGGCGGCGGCAACCAGAAGTGGACCTTCGCCGACGCCGGCGGCGGCTACTACCGCATCGTCAACCAGAACAGCGGCAAGTGCCTCGACGTCGCCAACGCTTCCACGGCCGACGGCGCCAACATCATCCAGTACACGTGCGGCGGCGGCACGAACCAGCAGTGGCAGTGGCGGGCCACCGGCAGCTACTTCCAGATCGTCGCCCGGCACAGCGGCAAGTGCCTGGACGTGGTCAGCTCCGGCACCGGCGACGGCACGGACATCCAGCAGTACACCTGCGGCTCCGGCAACAACCAGCAATGGTCGCGGACCGCGTCCTGACGTAGGTCACCGCCGGCGCGGCTACTCACTTCTGCGGGTACGCCGTGCCGGCGGATCGCCCGTTCGCGCGGCGGACGCGAAGGGTCCATTCGTCGTATAGGGACATGTCCATCCATGGGCGGACACTGAGCGCACTGGTGACCCGCCAGTAACCCCGTCCCCCCGGAGGTCACACCATGACCCGTCGGCTCATCATCGTGTTCGCCACCGCGACCGCCGTCCTGCTCGGCTTCGGCCAACCGGCCCTCGCCACCATCCCGGCGGACAAGGCGGCCGTCCTGTCCAGTTGGACGCAGACCAGCGTCACCAGCTACAACGCCTGGAACTCGGCCCGCCGGAACCAGTCGGCCTGGGCCGCCTACGAGTTCAACTGGAGCACCGACTACTGCTCCAGCAGCCCGGACAACCCGTTGGGCTTCGACTTCAAGCTCGCCTGCTACCGGCACGACTTCGGCTACCGCAACTACAAGGCGGTCGGCACGTTCTCCGCGAACAAGAGCCGCCTCGACAGCGCGTTCTACGAGGACCTCAAGCGTCGGTGCGCCACGTACAGCGCGGTGGTCCGGCCGGCCTGCAACTCCCTGGCCTGGACGTACTACCAGGCCGTGAAGACGTTCGGCTCGGTGTCCGTGAAGCAGAGCGACATCGACCGCGCGGCAGCGCTGCTGCCGTAGTTGTAAGGCTGGTCAAACGCGACGGGGGCGCCGGAGAACCGGCGCCCCCGTCACCCGGGGAGACGATCAGAGCGCGGGGTACGCGTTCTGGACCAGCTGCTCGAACTGCGCCGCGAACCACTGGCCGGCCAGCGGGGCGTTGGGCAGTGCGCGCGTGAGGTTGTTGCCGTTCAGGCTGTTGCCGGTGTACGTCGGGTCGCACATCCGGTCGAAGCCCTTGCCCTGGTCGTTGGCGATGGCCGAGCTGGAGCCGTCCGACTCGCCCGGCGGCTTGATCCAGACGTAGGCGTCCAGGCCGGTCGCCGGGTTGGCCTGCGGCCGGGCGCCGAGACCGGCGCCGGTCTGGTTGCACCAGTTGCCGCGGTGGTTGCGACGGTCGATGCGGGTGGCGTCGACGAACGTGTTGAGGTCCGTCGAGGTCGACGCGTTCGCGGGTCGGGCCGAGCCGCCCCAGCCGTTGCGCGAGGTGTCGATGAGCATGCCGATCGTGCTCGGGAAGCCCTTGGTGATGAGCGCCGACCGGAGGGACTGCACGTACGACAGCTCGTCGATGAACTGGTTCCACTGGTAGTAGTTCGCCGAGCGGACCGGGTTGCTGCCGATGTTCTGTGTCGCCGTCATGAGCGGCTCCGTCGTCGGCGTGTAGTTCGACGTGTTGCTGACGAAGCCGTCGTACGCGGTGAACCCGCCCGTGGTCCTGCCGGCCAGCGTGGCCATCAGGTTGACGAACGGGGTCAGGTTCGAGTCCCAGCCCAGCCAGCCGGAGTGCGACACGTCAACATAGGTGTACACGTTCGGGATCGCGTGCAGCTTGCTGGCCGCGTACGCGACACCGTCCACGTACGCCCCGGTCGAGTTGGCCTCGGCGCACTTGGTGAAGCTGAGGTTCGTGATCAGGTTCGGCAGTGAGTCCGGCTCGATGATCGTCGAGATCCGCAGCGGGGCGTACTTGCTCTGGCTCATGATCGACACGATCGGGTCGATGTACTGGGACTTGTACTTGTTGAGCCCGTCGTTGGCGATGAGCAGCTCACCGGCCGACGCGAGCGCGGAGCAGTCCCGGTTGGGCAGGTCGTAGATCACGATCGTGGCGACGACCTGCTTGCCGCTGCTGGTCTGCTGGGCCAGCGCGGCGTCGAGATGCGCGGCCAGGCCGCGGGCGGCGCTGGTGCCGTTGATCGTCGCGATGCGGTCCAGCCAGACGGCCGTCGGCACCGACGCGACCTTCGCCATCGCCGCCCCGAGGGTGCCGCCCTTGGAGTTCGCCGTGGCGGTGACGTTGGCGGCGTACTCCGGGTTGATGTACCCGTTCGCGCCGGCGTACGGGTTGTCGACGCGGGCGGTGCTCGGCGCGCCCACCGAGGCACTCGCGGTCGGCGTCGCCGACGTCGTGGCGGACGCCGTGGTGCTGGGCGCGGTCGTCGCGGGCGCGGACGTGGTCGGCGGCTTCGATGTGGCCGCCGCCGTCGTGGCGGGCGCGCTCGTGGCTGCGGCGGTCGTCGCGGGGGTGCTACCGCCGCACGTGATGCCGTTGACGGAGAACGCCGTCGGCACCGCGTTGGCGCTGCCCCAGTTGCCGGTGAAGCCGAGGTCCGTGATGGACCCGCCGGAGGCGACCGACCCGTTGTACGAGACGTTGGAGACCGTGACGTTCGCGCCGCTCTGCGACCACGTGCCGCCCCAGCCCTGGGTGACCGTCTGGCCGTTGGCGAAGGCGAACTTCAGGGTCCATGAGGTCCACGGGTCGCCGGTGTTCTTCAAGGTGACGGCGCCCTGGAACCCGCCGGACCACTGATTCGTGATGGCGTACGTGACGCTGCACGCGCCGGCAGCGCTGGCGGGTAGGGCTGGAATGACAGCCGCACCCCCGATAACAACAGACCCAACCGTTACGGCGACAGCGCGCCGACGCGTCATGCGAATTTTCATGCTGGGTATTCCTCCCGTCCTTGCGAGGTAATTGCTGTGTGACGTCAGTCGCTCAGCGAGGCGCAGAGTGAAACACCAGCGACGTCGGCAGACAACCCCTCACCAGGGCGGATATGGAACTGAGGGTGGAAAATCTTCCCAAGTCGACAACAATCCAGAAGCTATCTTTACATTTATTGATCTGCCTGGGTGAACCTGAGGAAAACCAGGTGGGAAATTGTCACATTGACACCGTCCGCAATGCTCAGAGAAGGTCGACCGCATCCTTGGCCTCCTTGAGGCCCAACCCGGTCAGTTGCCGGTACGTCTTGATCGCCTCGATGAGCTTGCCCTGCCGCTTCAACGCCCGTACCTGGTCGAGATCGGCCTGCGGCAGGTTGAGCGTGGCCGTGGTGTCGGGCAGCCACAGGGGTTGGCCGTTGTCCATCCGGTCGACCGCGTCGCTCGCGTCCGTGAGGCTCGCGCCGGTGTGGTCGCGGAGGAGCTTGACGGCCTGGATCTTCTGGCGCTGAATGAGCAGCTCACGCAGGCGCCGTTCCAGGTCGGCCGGCGGCGCCTGGTCCGCCCGCGCGGCCAGCTGATCAGCGACCAGGTCGTTGCCGCTCCGGGCACCAGCCCGCCGGCGCCCCAGCACCCAACCGACGATCAGGACCACGACCACCACGGCGACGCAGATGAGCGGGGCGGCATCGAGCATGGGCCGACCCTAGAACGCCAGAACCACCGTGCACCATCGCCCCCGAGTGGGGACGGGGCGATGCCCCGCAGGTCTCCCGCGGCCAGAAGCGCCTCGCAGTCGTCCGGAAGCCTGTCGCCGCGCAGGCGGTCGATGGGCAGTTGGAGATTGTCCACCCGGCCAGACCCGGCCGCCGGAGGTTAGGGAAATTTAGGCGATCTTTACAAAAGCCGGATCTAACCCTTCATGATCGGGTGCGGGCGGTCGATTAGCCCCGTATGACGCATGCTCCCGTCTCCCTCGTCCTGCTCGCCAGCGGCCCCACCGGCGACTTCCCCGATGTCCTCGATGCCGTGCGGCGCGACTGTGGCCCGCAGGACGAGGTGGTCTGCGTGGTCCCCGCCACCCGGACGGCGTTGTTGGACGTGGCAGCGGGACAGGAGTGGCTGCGGGTCATCGAGGTGGCCTCCGATACACCCGAGGAATGTTGGTCCGCCGGCGTCGCCGCGACCACCCTTCCGATCGTTGTCTTCCTCGACGGCGACACCGCGCCGTCGCCCGGCTGGCTGGCCGAGCTCGTCACGGCGCTGGACGACCCGACCGTGGTCGCCGCCGGCCCCTCCTGTACGCGCACCTTCGGCCCGCAGCGGGTGGAGTCGCCGACGGACCCGGCGGCCGCCGCGCGCTTCGCCGCCGACTGGGACGGCGACGGCGTGACCGACGTCGGGCGGCTCGGCCCGGTGTGCGCGGCCGTGCGGCGCGACGCGCTGACCGCGGTCGGCGGACCCGTACACGACCTGCTGCCGTACCCCGCGCTCGCCGCGCGCGGCCGCGTCGTACTGGCGCGGAATGCGCTCGTGCTGCACCGGAGCACGGACTGCGCCCTGCGCCCGGCGGCGACCTCGGCGGAGGGAGCGTTCCTTTCCGCGGTGCTGCTCACCCGGGACGACGAGGCGCACCTCGCGGACTGCCTGAGCGCTGTGCGACCGTTCGTCGACGAGATCGTGGTGCGCGACCTCGGGTCCACCGACCGTACGGTGGAGATCGCCCGCGCGGCGGGCGCGGTGGTCGTCGAGGGCGGCTGGGACGGCGACTTCGGCGCCGCCCGCAGCGAGGCGCTGTCCCACGTCACCGCCGAGTGGACCCTGGCGCTGGAACCGGACGAGGTGGCCGAGGGCAACCCGATGGCCATGCGCGGCCAGCTCATGTTCGCCACCAGGAGCAACGTGCTCGCGGTGAGGGTCGGGAGCCAACCCGCGCCGCGGCTGTTCCGGACCGAGATCGGGCGCTTCACCGGGTCCGAGTCCGAGGTCATGGTCGACCGGATCACCGGCGAACCGGTGCCGTGCGAGGGCCTGTTCCCCGGCCTGAGCCTGCGGATCGCGGACGCCGCGGCGGGTACCGCCGGACGTAACCTGCGGTCGACCCCGCACAGCCCGGCCGAGGACCGCGTGAACGCCAGCCGATTGCAGGGCCCCCGGGCGGAGATCAGCGCGCTGCTGGATGCGAACAGGCTCGGCGACGCCACCATCCGCCTGAACGAGAGTCTGTCCGCCGGCGAGCGGCCCCTCAACCTCGGGGAGATCGACCGGGTGCTCGCGGCGACCTGGTCGGCGGCCGAGGCGCGCGACGCCGTCATCGCGGTGCTCGCCAAGGTCAGTAGCGAGCTGTCGGTGGGCCAGTGGTTCAACTGGTCGGCGCGGGTGCGGGCGGCCGGCCTGCCGGCCGCGTGTCCGCTGCTGACCGTGGCGGCCGACGAGGGCAACCCCGCGCCGCAGCGGGTCATCGCGGCGGCGATGGCGATGGAGTTCTACGACGACGAGACAGCGGGCGCCGTGTTCGCACAGGCGATCGAACATGTCTCCGACGCGGAGTCCGAGGAGGTACTGGCCCGCCTGCGGGAGTACACCCCGCGGGTCGCCGCGTCGGTGGAGATGGCCCCGGCCTAGAACTAACACGAAAAAACGGGCATATCATGTAGCGGGATATCGTCCGAGTGGAGGTACCGCCATGGTCGACCTCGTCATCGTGATCCCGACCCGGGCACGGCCCGCCACCGCCGCGCCGCTCGCGGCCGCCTTCGCCGAGACGTGTACGGCCCACACGCTGCTGGCGCTCGCGGTGGACGACAACGACGAGACGGCCGCCGAGTACGCCGCCGGCGCGGACGTTCCGCTCGTCGATCTCGACGCGGCGACACCGGACGACTGGGCCGGCCTGGCCGACCGTCGGGTCGGGGTGTTCCGGACACCGTCGCGGTCGATGGTGGCGGCGCTGAACCTGGTCGGGGTGGCGGCGCTGCAGGGCGTCGGGGCCTTCGCGGTCGGGTTCATGGGCGATGACAACCGCCCGCGTACGCACGGCTGGGACAGCCGGTTCGTGCGCGCACTAAGAGACCTGGGCACCGGCATCGTCTACGGCAACGACCTGATCCAGGGTGAACGCCTGCCCACCCAGGTCGCGATCACCGCGGACATCGTGCGGGAACTGGGCTGGGTCGCTCCCCCGACGCTGACCCACCTCTACATCGACAACTTCTGGGCCGACCTGGGCAGGAAGGCGGGCTGCCTGCGCTACCTCGACGACGTCATCATCGAGCACCTGCATCCCCTGGTGGGCAAGGCCGACGTCGACGCGGGCTACCGGCGGGTCAACTCCCCGGTGAGCTACCAGGCGGGCGAGACCGCCTACAACACCTACCTCGCGGAGCGGATGACCGGCGACGCGGAACGGGTCCGGGCACTGCGCACCGTTCGGGCCTGATACTCACGCGGCGAGGAACCGGTCGTACAGGCGGCGCAGGCCGTCCTCCAGCTCGATGGTGTGCCGCCAGCCGGCCGCGTGGGCGCGCGACACGTCCAGCAGCCGCCGCCGCGGACCCTCCGGCATGCTCGCGTCGAAGACGAGCCGCCCGGGGTAGCCCACGACCCGCTGGACCGTCTCGGCCAGGTCGCGCACCGACACCTCCCGGCCGGTGCCGATGTTGAGCACCGCCGGCGGGCGCTCCTGCCCCAGCAGCCACACGACCGCATCGGCGGCGTCGTCGACGTGCAGGAAGTCCCGGCAGGTCGCGCCGCTGCCCCACACCGTGACCGCCGGATCGTCGGCGAGCCGCGCGTCGTGCATCCGGCGCAGCAGCGCCGGGATCACGTGGGCGCCGCCCGGGTCGAGCTCGTCCTGCTCGCCGTACAGGTTGGTGGGCAGGCAGGAGACGAACGACAGGTCGTACTCGGTGCGCACGTACTCGCAGAGTTTCATTCCCGCGGCCTTGGCCAGGGCGTACGCCTCCTGGGTCGCCTCGAAGGGCCCGGTGAACAGGTGCTCCTCGCGCATGGGCTGCGGGCAGTCGGCCGGGTAGACGCTGGCGCTGCTGATGAACACGAAGGCGGCCACGCGCGCGTCGACGGCGGCGCGGATGAGGTTGTTCTGGATCTCCAGGTTGTCCAGCAGGAACTCGGTGGGGTGGTCGCGGCGCAGGCCTATCCCGCCGACGCGGGCCGCGCAGTCCACCACGACCCGGGGGCGGTCGCGGGCGAACATCTCCCGCACCGCCCGCTGGTCGCGCAGGTCGAGCTCGGTATGGGGGTGCAGCACCAGGTCGGCGTGCCCGTCGCGACGCAGGCGCCGGACCACGGCCGAGCCGAGCAGGCCCTGGTGGCCGGCGACGTAGACGCTAGCCATGCGGCTTGCGCAGCTGCGCGCACAGCAGGGTCAGCTCGTCGTCGGTCAGCTCGGGGTTGTTGCCGAAGTAGAAGCCGTTCTCGTGGACCAGGTCGGCGTTCGGGCACGCGGCGGGCTGCGACACGTGCCGCCGGTAGAACGGCTGCCGGGTCACGTTGCCCGCGATCACCGGCCGGATCTCCACCCCCGCCCCGTCGAACCGCGCCCGGTAGCGCCCGGCGAGGCCGGGGTCGCGGCAGACCACGGGCATCGCGAAGTTCGACACGAGGTCCATGTGCCCGACGTCCAGCCGGTGCACCTCGTCGTTGTCCGCGAGCGCCGCGGCGAACCGGGCGAAGTTGTCGGCCCGCCGCGTGACGATCTCATCCCAGTACGGCAGCTGGGTGTTGCCGAGAAAACCGGCGATCTCGGTCGGCCGGAAGTTGGACGCCAGCTCGTAGAAGGTGTACCGGGCGTAGAAGTCGTCGACACCGTGCCCGGCGCGCAGCCGCGCGGCGGCCGACGCGTCGAGGTTGCGGTCCCAGCCGTGGGTCCGGCCGATGAGCAGGTGCTCGTACAGCTCCTCGTCGTCGGTGACGACCATGCCACCCTCGATCGTGGACATGTGGTGCCCGACGAAGAACGAGAACGTGGCGGCCAGCCCGAAGTTGCCGAGCAGGCGGCCGTCGACGACCGAACCGAGCGACTCGCAGTTGTCCTCGAGCAGCGTCACCCCGGCGGCGGCGCAGTCGTCGCGGATGCGGGGCAGGTCGTCGCAGAACCCGAGCACGTTGGTGAGGAACAGGCCCGACAGGTCGTTGAGCACCGGCGCCAGGCCGCGCGGGGAGACATTCAGCGTGGCCAGCTCACAGTCCAGCGGCACCGGCGTGAGCCCCAGCTGGATGAGCGGCATGACGTTGGTGGGCCAGGTCAGCGCGGAGAAGCCGATCTTCCCGCCCGGCCGGAACCGGTCCGCGTTCAGCATCGCCTGGATGAGCAGCAGGTTGGCCACACTGCCGTTGTCCACGAAGACGGCGAACCGGCGGCCCTGCCTGGCCGCGAAACCGGCCTCGAAGCGGCGGCACTGCTCGCTCATGCTGAGCACGTCGGAGTTCAGGATGAACTCCGCGAGGGCCGCCTTGGTGCGAGCCTCCTCGTGGAAGCTCGACTTCACCAGCTTGATCACCGCGTGACACCCGCCAGCACGGACTCCCGGGCCAGGTCGGACTCGGCCATGATCCGGACGAGTTCGGCGAAGGTCACGGTCGGTTTCCAGCCGAGCCGGGTCCGCGCCCGGCTGTAGTCGCCGATCAGCAGGTCCACCTCGGCGGGGCGGAAGTACCGGGGGTCGATGTGGATGATCGCCTTGCCGGTGCGCCGGTCGACGCCGGTCTCTTCGACGCCCTCGCCCTGCCACCCCAGGTCCATGTCGAGCGTGGCCGCGGTCCGCTCCACGAACTCGCGCACCGTGTGGGTCTCGTTGGTCGCGAGTACGAAGTCCTCGGCCTCGTCCTGTTGGAGCATCAGCCACATGCCCTCGACGTAGTCCTTGGCGTAGCCCCAGTCGCGCTTGGCCTCGAGGTTGCCGAGGTAGAGCGCCGGGTCGATGCCGAGCCGGACCCGGGCGAGCCCGCGTGTGATCTTGCGGGTGACGAATGTCGCGCCGCGGCGGGGCGACTCGTGGTTGAACAGGATCCCGTTGCAGGCGTAGAGGCCGTAGCTCTCCCGGTAGTTCTTGGTGATCCAGTACGCGAAGAGTTTGGCCACCGCGTACGGCGAACGCGGGTAGAACGGGGTGGTCTCGGTCTGCGGCACCTCCTGGACCAGGCCGAACAGCTCGGACGACGAGGCCTGGTAGAACCGCGACCGGACGCCGGACTCCCGGATGGCCTCCAGGATGCGCAGCGTGCCCAGCCCGGTGACGTCGGCGGTGTACTCGGGGATGTCGAAGCTCACCCGCACGTGACTCTGCGCCGCCAGGTTGTAGATCTCATCCGGCTGGATGCCCTCCAGTAGGCGCGCGACGTTGCTGCCGTCCGTGAGGTCGCCGTAGTGCAGGATCAGCCGGCGGTCCTCGTCGTGCGGATCCTGGAACAGGTGGTCGATCCGCCCGGTGTTGAACGACGACGACCGGCGGACGATCCCGTGGACGATGTATCCCTTGTTGATCAGCAACTCGGTCAGGTAGGAGCCGTCCTGGCCGGTGATGCCGGTGATCAAGGCTGTCTTCGAGGTCTGCACAGCCGCCTCCCGCCAGCCGACGAGCCGGATATACCGATCGAAGCACAGCGAGCGGCCTGTTACCGGCAAATAGCTACAAATTACGGAGTACGCACGGTGATGAAGCCGTCCAGGGCGACGGTCGGGCGGCCGGCCGTCCCCTTGGCCACGATCTTCACGGTGTGCGTGCCGTACGCGGTGCTGGTGGCCCAGATGACCTGGCGGCTCGCGGCGCGGCCGCGCGTGTCGACGGTCGCCACACGCCGGCCGTCGAGATAGACCGTCACGGCGCCGGTGGTCGCCGCGCGGGACCCGGTCCACGCGACCTGCGAGCCGGTGAACGTGTACGTCGCCGTCGCGCCGGTGCGCCGGGTGAACCGCTCGGCGCGGCCGGCGTACGCGCTGGCCTCCCGCGTGCTCCAACCGCTCGAGTACCGCGCCGCCGTCTCCGCCACGGTGGCCGTGGTGACGTCCCTCGTGACCGTGGTGACGTTGCCCAGGCAGTCGGTCGCGGTGACGCGCACCGTGGCCCTGCCGCTGGCGGGAAGGGTGGTGTTCACCCGCGACGTGGTGCCGACCAGGCGGCCGTCCACAGTGGTGCCGACCGAACAGACGCCGGCGTCGGCGTCGACGGCGGCGGCCGTGATCGTCACCGGGGTGCCGCCGGCGGCCGCGCCCGGCCGCAGGGCGATGGTCGGCGGCGCGAGCGCCGGTCCACTGTTGTCCACCCGGATCGTCGTGGTCGCGCCGGCGCTGGTCAGCCCGGCGCCGTTGACCGCGTCGACGCGCACCCGGTGGACGCCAGTCCGTGGCGCGCTCACCGACACCGGGTGGCCCGCGTTGAGCGCGCTCGCGACCGGGACGTCGTCCAGGAACACGCGGTACGACGCGGTCCCGGACTCGTTGTCGATCACGAACGGCCAGTTGACCCGTAGCGTGCCGCGCAGGATCCCCTGGTACTGCGCGGCGGCGGTGACGCTCGGCGCGGCCGGCGCCGGCGCGGCCGTCGCGTCGAACCAGAAGTCGGCCATGGCGCTCGTCGAGCCGAGGCCGAGAGCGTTGACCGCGACCACCCGCACGCTGTGGTACCCCGACTCCAGAATGCCCAACCGGTAGTGGGTGGTGTCGGCGCCGACGACGTCGACGGGCGTCGCGTCCACCACGATCTCGTACCCGGTGACGTCCGCGTCGGGCACCGCCGCCCAGTCCAGGGTCAGGTCGCCGCCGAGGTGCCACCCCTGGGACGTCGCGGTGACGGCCGGGGCGGCCGGCGCCGACGGCGCCGGCTCGACGTGGAAGGACGACTCCGCGCTGCTGGAGGTCAGGCCGGCGTTGTTGGTCGCGTCGACGCGGACCCGGTGGACCCCGGCGGACGGCGTCGGCAGGTACGACCCGAACGTGGTGCCGGGGACGGTCCCGACAAGGTCGTCGTCGACGTACACGTGGAACGAGGCGATGCCGGAGTCCGGGTCGACGAGGGCGGGCCAACTGGCGTACAGGTCCCCGCCGACGATCCCGTCGCGCGCCGCGGCGCCCGAGACGGTCGCCGTGCCCGCGACCGTCGGCGCCTGCGGCTCCGGCGGCGGGGTGCTGTCCGGCTGGGTCGCGAACCGGATCCGGGCGCCTGTGGCGTCGGTGCCGTCCACGACCAGCGTCAGGAACGTGCCGGGGATGCGCCATCCGACGCCCACGCGTGCGGCGACGTTGGCCAGCAGGCCGTCGCCGCCGTCCGGGTTCATGGCCAGTACCCGCGAGAAGTAGCCCCAGGTGTCGCGCTGCCGCACCTGGACGCCGGCCCAACCGGGGGGCATCGCCGCGTCGCGGCCCACCCGCGGCCGGTACTCGATGTAGAGGATGGAGTCGGCCAGCGCGACCGTGACCGCCCGCAGCCCGGCGTGCGAGCTCACCGGCGCGAGCGTGTACGAGGCACCCGCGCGCGCCGTGTCCACCGCGCCGGGGGCGAGCAGGCCGATCCGGTCGGCCAACGCCGTGTTGAGGGTGAACGCGTCGTGCCCGCGGGCCGCCCCCATCAGGTCGTGGTCCTGGTAGTCGCGCGTCTCGCAGAGGTCGCTCAGCGGCACCTGGACGCCCGCGGCGGTGCGGCACTTGGCGCCGCGCGCGTTCCCGAGGCTCAGGTTGTGTCCGAACTCGCGCGCCCAGACGTCCCCGGCGGTGTAGCCGTTGATCCACATCCAGCCGTACGTGCCGTCGAAGATGTTGCCCTCGTCCCCGACCGACGCCGTACCCTCCCAGGGGCAGTAGGCCGTCGCCGGGAAATAGACGATCACATGCTTGTGGTACGAGCCGGCGTGCTCGTTCACCGCGTCCCGGGCCGCGTAGAAGATGTCCTCCTTGTGGCACCCGCCCGGGTCGGCGATCGGCGTCCAGTCGTGGACCGTGATGCGGGCGTCCGGGATGGTGATCGCCCCGTTGGTCTGCTCGCTCCAGTAGTCGCCCATCTGCCGGGCGAGCGAGCGCAGGCTCGTGGTCGTCTGCGCGTCGGGCCCGGTCCAGTAGACGGGCACGACGGCGACGGTGTGCTCGCCGGCCGCCGCGAAGTCCGCGTACCCGGGCGCCGTCGGCTCGTCCGCGCGCGCCGGAGCGGCGCCGAGCAGCGCCAGGACCGCCGCGAGGGCCACTGCCACAACGCGCGCCTGACATCTCACCCCGGCCCCATCGGCACCGGGGAACCCTCACCTGAGCCCCGCCACCTCAAGGACCGATCATAAGGACTGGTCATGATGTCGCGCTCGACAGCCGGTGGCGCACGGCCCGAGGCCCGGCCGTAGCCGCCAGTCAGCGATGTCGACCGATGGGCCGACCCGTTTTCGCGCGCGGTAGCGCGCGCAACTCTGTCACCTGAGGTAACTCTGACTTCAACAGGTACGCCCGGATATGCCCGATGGCGGCCCTGAAGTCGCCGACTGTCGCCGTCGCCGCCCGTGCGCGCCGTTTCGGACTCATCCGAACGGACAGTCATGGCCCCTGACCAGGTAACTCGCTTAGAAAAACGCTCAGCTGACCCGTAGCGTCCCTGCGACCCACGGTGAAAAGGTCCACTTTCCCTTATATCCGTGGCCATGCATGCATGCATCGAAAGGACGGGATCATGTCGACCACCAAGGTTGTCGGGGCCACCGGCGCCGCGACCGCGCCCACGCTCCCCATCACGGGCAGCCCGACGCTCGCTATCGCGATCGCCGGTTGCGCCATGCTCATCGCCGGTCTCCTCCTGATGCGGTCGGGCCGACTGCGCCGTCAGGGTTCCTGACCGGACGAACTCCGGGGAATAAGACATGAGTCTCGTCGACATCGGCCTCGCGATCCTGGTCCTGTGGCCGCTCTACCACCTCATCATCCTCGTGATGTCGGTATGGGAGGCCCGCCGCGCACGGCGCGCGGCGGAGCGTGACGACAAGGCTACTGTCGGTCCCCGCCACTACTGGATCGTCGTCCCCTGCCTCAACGAGGAGCGCGTGGTCGGACGTACGGTCGCCGCCGCGTTGGACCTCGCCCCACCCGTGGGGGCGATCTCGCGCGTACTGGTGGTGGATGACGGCTCCGACGACGGCACCGCCGCCGTCCTCGCCGCCATGAACCACCCGAACCTGTTCGTCCTGCGACGGGTCGCGCCCGACGCCCGGCAGGGCAAGGGCGAGGCGCTCAACGCCGCGTACCGGGCCATCCGGGACTGGTCGCGCCACGAGCGGCTGGACCCGGCCGACGTCGTCATCGGTGTGATCGACGGCGACGGCCGGGGCAGCGCGAACATGTTGCTGGAGGTGTGCCGCGCGCTGCGCGACCCGCAGGTCGGGGCGGTGCAGAGCCGGGTACGCATCCACAACCGGGACCGGATCCTGGGTGCTGTCCAGGACCTGGAGTTCGGCAGCATCGTGAGCGCCGCCCAGGTGCTACGCAACGCCGTCGGCAGCGTGGGCCTGGGCGGTAACGGTCAGTTCGCGCGGCTGTCGTCGCTCATCGGGCTCGGCGACGCGCCGTGGTCGCGCTGCCTGGTCGAGGACCTGGAGCTGGGCCTACGCCTGCACCTGGCCGGCGTCGGCATACGGTTCCTGCCCCGGTCGGTCGTCACGCAGCAGGGCGTCGTGGATCCCCGACGCCTGTTGCGTCAGCGCACCCGGTGGGCGCAGGGCAACCTGCAGTGCGTGTCGTACGTGCCACGGCTCATCGCGTCCCGCAGGGTCGGCAACACGGCCATGATCGAGATGCTGTACTACCTGCTCGCGCCGTGGATCAACGCGATCGGCGCGGCGGCGGTCATCGGCGTCTTCGGGTACGGGGCCGTGGCGCTCCTGCCGGGCGGGCAGCCCGCGCACTACGTCGAGGACTGGCCGGCGCTGCTCGCGGCGCTCGGCCTGTGGGCCGGCGCGACCGTGTCCCCCGGCATGGTGTGGGCCGTGGCCCACCGCATGCAGCTGCGCGACGAGCGGTTGGGTCGCATGCTCCTGGCCGCCGTCGTCTATCCGATCTTCCTGGTCTTCGGGTTGATCGCCACCGTCCGTGCCATCGGCCGCCAGATCAGCCGCAAGCAGACCTGGGCCAAGACCGAACGACTCGTCGAGGAGCCGCTCCCGGTCTGAGCCCTGTCCCCCGCACTACCCACATGGATCTCCTTACGCACGGAAGCGACGTACAGAGAACCGAGGCTCCGCCATGCAACATCCGCCCCCCGTCTTCCTCATCGCCGGTACGCGTCCGGAGGCCGTGAAGCTCGCACCCGTCGCCGTGGCGATGCGCGCGGCCGGCCGGCTGCGTGCGGTCATCGTCGCCAGCGGACAGCACCCGACCATGGTCACCCAGGCGCTCGAAGCGTTCGACCTCACCGCCGACGTGACGCTGGAGATCGAACGCCACACGGGAAGCCAGCCCGAGCTGATGAACGGCCTGGTCGGCGCCCTGGACCAGCTCTTCCTGCACAACCGGCCCGCGGCCGTCGTGGTGCAGGGCGACACGACAACCGCGCTGGCCGGCGCGCTCGCCGCGTTCTGGCAGCGGATCCCGGTCGTGCACCTGGAGGCGGGGCTGCGCTCGGGGGACCTGGACTCGCCGTTCCCCGAGGAGGCGAACCGTCGCCTCATCGCCCAGGTGACGAACGTGCACCTGGCGCCGACGGCGCTCGCCGCGATGAACCTGCTCGACGAGGGCATCGCCGCGGACAAGGTCACGGTTGTCGGCAACACCGTGGTAGACGCGACCTTGATGGTCGCGGCGAAGCGGATGCCGTACGAGGACGAGCGCATCGCGGAGGCGATGGCCCGCGACGAGCGGCTCGTGCTCGTCACCGCCCACCGGCGCGAGTCGTGGGGCGAGCCGCTGGACCGGGTGCTGGCCGCCGTGCGCCAGCTGATCGAGCGCTACCCCGACATCCACGTGGTGCTGCCCAGCCACCCGAACCCGGCCGTACGCCAGCAGGTGGACGCGGGTCTGGCCGGCGTGGAGCGCGTCACGGTCACCGATCCGGTGCCCTACACGTCGCTGTCCCGGCTGCTGTCCGAGGCGTACCTGGTGCTGACCGACTCGGGCGGCATCCAGGAGGAGGCGCCGTCGTTCGGCGTGCCCGCGCTCGTCCTGCGCGACGTGACCGAACGGGTCGAGTCGCTGCACGCCGGCTGCGCCCGGCTCGTCGGTACGGACACCGACCTGATCATCGCCGAGGCGAGCAGACTGCTCGACGACCCGGCGGCCCGCGACGCGATGACCGCGTCCGGGAACCCGTACGGCGACGGACTCGCCGCTGGCCGCACCGAGCAGGCGGTCGCCGCCCTGCTCGGGCTCGCGGACCGACCCGAACCCATGCCGCCGGTCGGACCGACCGTCAACGGCGCTTCCCTGAGGACGGCAGTCTGATGCGCTCCCCATTCACGACCAGCCGGCACCGGCGCCTGGCCCGCCGGGCGACGGTGGCCGTGGCGTCGGTGGCCACGCTCGCGGCCGCGCTGGCCATGAACGTCTCGCCGGCGTCGGCGGTCGACCGTGGCCACGCCGGTGCGTTCCACCACGGCGCGAAGTCCAAGATCGAACGCTCCGACGACCAGCTGCCGGCGCCGCAGCGGCCCAAGCGCACCCGTCCCCTGGAGCGGGTCGTCACGTCGACGGTCACCGCGCCGAAGGCGGCGGCGGCCGGTGTCACCACGGGCAATGGCGCGCCCGGCTCGAACAGTCGTGGCCGGACGCTGATCCTGTTCGACAACACCGGCGACTGGGGCTGGCTCGGCGAGGTCTACGCCGAGCAGACCGCGAACCTGGTGTCGCACTTCAACGCCTGGTCCGCGCACCCGGTGTCGGGCTACACCGCCGGCGAGCTGGACGCCTACACGTCGGTGGTGTACATCGGCTCGACCTACGACGAGCCGCTGCCGGCCGCGTTCCTCGCCGACGTCACCACGACCACGATCCCCGTGACGTGGATGTACGACAACATCTGGCAGCTCACGGCCAGCGACCCGAACTTCGTGGCCAACCGCGGCTTCATCTGGAAGCAGTTCGACTTCGCCACGGTGTCCCGGGTCGACTACAAGGGCACGAGCCTGACCCGCGACACGATCAACGGGTCCGGGATCATGGACCAGGTCATCTACGACCCGGCGCGCGCCACGGTGCTCGCCACGGCGTACCGCCCCGACGGGACGACGTTCCCGTGGGCCGTCCGGTCGGGCAACTTCACGTACGTCGGCGAGATCCCGTTCTCGTACGTGACCCACGACGACCGGTACATCGCGTTCTCGGACATCCTGTTCGACGCGGTCGGCTCGGCGAGCCAGGCGGGCCTGAACCGGCACCGCGCCCTCGTCCGGATCGAGGACGTCGGGCCGGACTCCGACCCGGCCGAGCTCAAGGCCATCGCCGACTACCTGTACGCCCAGAAGGTGCCGTTCTCGGTGGCGGTCTACCCCCGCTACCGCGACCCGAACGGCGTGATCAGCACGGCGCTGCGGGACCGCGACTACACGCTCGCCGACAAGCCGAAGGTGGTCAGCGCGCTCAAGCACATGCAGTCGCGCGGCGGCACGCTGCTCATGCACGGCTACACCCACCAGTACGGCAACGTGGCCAACCCGTACGACGGGGTCAGCGCGAACGACTTCGAGTTCTACCGGGCGCACGTCGACGAGAACGACCGCGTGATCTACGACGGTCCGGTGGCCGAGGACTCGACCAGCTGGGCCGCCGGCCGCATCCAGGCCTCGGCGACCGCGTTCACCCGGGCCGGACTGAGCGTGCCGACCATCTTCGAGTTCCCGCACTACGCCGGCAGCGCCACCGACTACCGGACGGTGACCTCGCTGGTCGGCACGCGCTACGACCGGGGCCTCTACTTCCCCGGCGTGCTCAAGGGCGGCGCGGTCGACTACACCCGGCCGCTGGGTCAGTTCTTCCCGTACTCCGTCCGCGACGTGTACGGCTCGAACGTGATCCCGGAGAACATCGGCAACGTGGAGCCCGAGTGGTACAACACCCACCCGCCGCGGTTGCCGGCCGACATCCTCGCGTCGGCCAAGCGCAACCTGGTCGTCCGTGACGGCGTGGCGAGCTTCTTCTACCACCCGTTCCTGGGCACGTCGTACCTCAGCCAGATCGTCAGTGGGCTGAAGAGCCAGGGGTACACGTTCGTCTCCGGCCAGTCCGTCCTGGCCAACTGAGCGTGGCGCGTGCCCCGGACCCATTCCGCAAGAATGGGTCCGGGGCACGCGTAACCACCCAAACCATGCTAAGATCAACTCTCCCGGTACGGGCGAGGAGGTCGGTCGCATCGCCGACGAGTCGGCCACCAAGGGCGTGGCACACGGATATGTCGAGGCGTGGACGCACGGCGACCGCGCCCGGGCGCTCGACCTCATCGGGCCCGGGGCCACGGTCGAGTGGAACCTCGCCCTTCCGGCCGACGTACCGACCCTGGTCGACGCCCTCACCCGGCTCGCGGCCGCGAGCACCGCGGTCCGGCTCACCGGGGAGACCTACACCGCCGACAGGGCCGCGCTCGTCTACGACTGCACGGCCCCCGGCGGGACCGTCCGGACCATCGAGTTCCTCGCCGTCGCCGACGGCCGCATCAGGGAGATCCGCCAGGTGTACGACGTGACCGCGCTGCGCCGGCTGCTCCCGGGCGTCCTCGACTGACCGGCCGCCGCATGACCAACCAGAGGCCCGGGCCCGCGGCCCGGCTACGGGCCACCCTCGGCGAGATCATCCTGACCTTCGGCGCGGTGTTCGTCCTGTTCGCGGCGTACGAGATCTGGGGCACCGGCCTCGCGGTCAGCGCCCACCAACGCGACCTCGACCGGCAGCTCGCCCAGTTGTGGGACGAGCCGGTCGTCGTGGCGCCGACCACCCCCGCACCGGTGCCCGCGTCGGGCCCGGCCTCGGCCTCGGCCGCGCCCGCCCCCGCCACCTACGGCGCGCCGCCCGCGAACGGCAGGGCGGTCGCCCGGCTGCGCATCCCCGGCCTGCGTAAGGACTGGGTGGTCGTCCAAGGGGTCTCCCCCGACAACCTGCGCTACGGCCCGGGCCACTACCCGACCTCCGCGATGCCCGGTGAGCTCGGCAACTTCGCCGTCGCCGGCCACCGGATGCCGTCCGTCTTCTGGGACCTCGACCGGCTCCGGCCAGGCGACCCGATCATCGTCGAGACCCGTACCCGGACGTTCACCTACCTCGTCACCGAGCAGCGCGTCGTCGCGCCGACCGCGGTCGACGTCGTGGCACCCGTGCCGGGGCACGCCGGGGCGGAGCCCCGGGACCGCTGGCTCACGCTGACCACCTGCAACCCCAAGTGGGACAACTACCAGCGCCTGGTCGTGCACGCCATCCTGGACTCCGTCGCCCCGCGCTGAGCCGCCCGGCGTCAGCGCAGGATCGCGGACGTGGCCGGCACGAACGTGTAGCCCATGGCCTGCA
Source organism: Luedemannella flava (assembly GCF_039528515.1). NCBI lineage: Bacteria > Bacillati > Actinomycetota > Actinomycetes > Micromonosporales > Micromonosporaceae > Luedemannella > Luedemannella flava. The sequence continues at coordinate 87,237 of NZ_BAAALT010000003.1, read as the reverse complement.
TGCCCTCGATGATCTTCGGGAGGCCGCCCAGCCCCAGGGCGGGGTGGTAGAAGAAGCTCGCCACGCCGTCGCGCACGATGAGCTGGCGCTTGGCCGAGGCCAGGATGTCGTCCGGCGAGCGCGTCGCGTGCCCGTTGTACGGCCGCGTCTGCACGTTGCCGAGCGTCTCCGGGATGACCGGCGCCCCGTACACGTCACGCACCGGGTACGGGAAGCACTGGCTGGCGTAGCGCGTCGCGTCGGGGGCCGTGCCGGCCAGCACCCCGGAGAAGTACATGGCGCACTCGTACCGGGCGGTGACCTCGGCCGAGACCGTCCGGTAGTCGAGGGCGCTGGCCGCGTAGTGCGGGAACTCGAAGATCGTCGGCACGGGCAGCTTCGCGGCCGTCCACTGCGCCCGCGCCGCCTCCAGCCGGTCCCGCACCCAGCCGGCCGAGTCCTCCGCCACCGGACCGTCCAGCACCACGCGGTCGTCGTCGGCGACGCGCGCCCGGTAGAACTCGAAGTCCTCGCCACTGACCCCGTACGGGTTCGGCGCACCGGCGTACCCGTGCGTGGTGCCGTGCATGATCACGGTCCCGCCGTGGTCGGCCGCGTAGCGCAGGGCCTCGATCAGGGCCGGGGTGTCGCTGAGCTGGCTGTGCACGGGCTTGCCCCGGTGGTACAGCCCGGTCGGATCGTCGTAGCGCACGTACGCGGCCACCGCGAACGGGACGTTGCGCCGGTGCAGGTAGTCGACGATCTCGCGCAACTGCGCCGGGTCGGTGGCCGGGCTCACGTCCTCCAGCCGGACGAGCGCGCGGTGGCGCACCTGGGTCGCCTGGCCCAGCAGGTCGAACAGCAGGTCGCACAGCGCGTAGTAGCGGTCGTCGGGGGTGGTGTACGTGTAGGGCACCTCCGCCACGTACGTGAGGTTCGCGCCCCGCACCGCCCACGGCACGGTGGAGCCGTCCCCGCGGACCGCCTGGGCCAGCGGGGTGGCCTTGGCCGGGTCGGTGACCGCGACGCCGACCAGGTTGCCGGCGTGCTCCGCGTCGCGGGTCAGGGACGTGCTGTTGTAGCGCACCTCGCCCACGGACGCGGCGTCGTACGTGTCGGCGCGGAAGCCGGTGCGCCCGGTCACGTCGGGGTGCTTCCTGGCCAGCTGCCAGATGTTGGCGCCGAGCCACAGCACCGCGCCGGCGTCGCCGGCCACGTCGTCGAGGAACGCCGGCGGGATCGGCTCGTCGTAGGTCGACCCGACGTAGACCGTCAGGGTGTACTGACCGATCTGCCCGGCTTGGTAGCGCGAGACGGGTTCGGCGGTCCAGGTGCCGAAGTGCGACGCCAGGTTCGCGGTCTCCATCGCGTAGAGCTCGCCGAGGTAGCCGTACGGTCCGGTGCTGTCGTAGAGGACGAGCGTGCGGGTGGGTCCGGCGTAGCGGGGCTTGGCCGCCGCACCGCCGTCCGGTGCGCAGGCCGCCAGGCCGGCGACGGTCACGGTGGCGGCGAGGGCGGCGACGAGGCGGCGGAGCTTCATGGTGCGGCTGCGCTTTCGGTGCTGGGGGCTGTGCAGTCGGTGCTCAAACGTGCTCTGACCTGCGCATGGGCCGGCCACGCTACCACGTCGACGACAAGGAGCCGCACGTAATGACCTTTAGGTCTGATTTGCCTGGCAGGTAAATGTTCTGACGGTCCGCGCCCCATGGGGAGATCGCCGACTCCCGTGCGAATGTGCAGTCCTAACAGCGGCCGTTGGCACACGTCGGTCCATGATCGCCAAATACGGTGCGAACACGCAGTCCCGGCGACCCGATAAACGACAAATCACCCCTCGCTTGCCGTGAAGATCGGCGCTTTCTGTACGAGAATGCAGCCCAGCCATGCTCCTGCACAGGAATCCGAGATCTTACTTCCGACCCGCGCTTGACGAAGCCCTCGACCATGGGCCTCTGCAGGGCTTCGGAGACTCGGAGGACCACTGTGGCCGACGTACTCGCGACGATCGCGATTGTGCTGATCATGCTTGTGGCGGTGGGCATCGCGGTGGGCGGTGGCCCGCACGAGAGCAAGGCGCAGCGCGCGGAGCGGCACACGGAAGCGCAGGGCTGTTTCTACGTAGGCGTGCTGGTCGTGTTTCTCCTGCTGAGCTTCCCGGCCTGGCGGCAGGGCCTGATCAGGCTCGGCGTTTCCCAGGCGTGGTCCTGGCCGGTCGCCGTCGTCGGCATGATTGTTCTCGCCGTGGTACTGATCGGCTCGATGTTCGGCGCACACGAGGCCGAGAGCCGGCGCGGCAAACTGGTCGGATGGGTTCTCCTGCTCGCGGCGTTGACCGGCTGGATCTTCGTGCTCGTGGGCCTGCACAACATGCCCGATGTCCTGTTCCACTGGGTCATCAACGTTCTCGGCAAGCTCTGACGCGACCGGCGCCCACACCTGCGCGCCAGCGTCACCGTCCCCGGGCAGCACGAAGTGATCGTGCGGATGGGGGGCATATCCGAACATCCGGAAGCCCGTCGGACCGCTCTGGTGGTCAGAATAGTAGGCAGCCGGTCACCGCGCGGCTATGGCGCGTCCGGCCCGTTGTCGCGCGCCTTGGCGGCCGACCCGCGTGCCTGTTCAGCCGGGTATCGGCGGGCCGAGTCGACAAGCTTGTCCGCAGCAGCCTCGATGAGGTCGACGCCGAGCACGTCGGCCAGCCGGGTCAGATAGATCATGACGTCGCCGAGTTCCGCCCTGACCCGGCTCGCCGCCTCCGGATCCGCCATGACGGCGGCGGACTGCTCGGGCGTGAGCCACTGGAACTCGGCCACCAGCTCCCCGGCCTCTCCCGCGAACGCCATCACAAGGTTCTTCGGCGTGTGGAACTGGCCCCAGTCCCGCTCGTGCGCGAACGCGCGGAGCCGGGCGGCCAGGTCCTCAATCGACGCACCCACCACCGCAGGCTACGCCGCCGCAGACCCACACCCGGTTCGACATTGCCGCTTGAGGCGCCCAAGGTGGGCGGCCACGTAAGGACACGTGAATCGGGCGGACGCGACGACCGCGTGGTGGTCCGGGTGTACGCGAGGCCGCCCACCTCCGCCGTGCGGCGGCCGATCGGGTCCACGCTGGAACAATGGTCGCATGACCATCGTCAAGATCAATGCGATCACGGTACCTGCCGACAGCGGTGACGAGTTGGCGCGCCGGTTCGCCGCGCGCGCCGGCGCCGTCGACGACCAGGACGGGTTCGAAGGCTTCGAGCTGCTCCGGCCGACCGACGAGCGGACCACCTGGCTCGTCGTCACCCGCTGGCGTGACGAGGAGGCGTTCCAGGCGTGGGTCGCCTCGCCCGCGTTCGCGCACGGCCACCGCTCCGCCGCCGAACGCGGCGGGGAGGCCGCGCCGCCGCCGATCGGGGTGCACAGCGAGGTCTGGTCCTACGTCCCGGCCGGCGGGTCGGGCCGCAAGTAGCGCGGGTCGGAACTCTCGGGCGAAATCAGGGACCAAAGCCCCTGCTCGGCCCGTCGCGCGTTACCTACGCTTCCGTAGGTTCGTCGAACGATGGGAGCCGAGGATGGTAAATAGCACGGTCGCGGACCGACCCGTGCGGGTGCTGGCTGATGTGTGGCCCCGCTCCGCCGGACGTGAGGTGGCACTGGTCGTCGGGGCCGCCGCCCTGGTGGGGGTCGCGGCGCAGATCGCGGTGCCCGTGCCCGGCTCACCGGTGCCCATCACCGGGCAGACCTTCGCGGTCCTGCTCGCGGGCGCGGCGCTCGGTCCGGCCCGCGGGGCGGCGAGCATGCTGCTCTACGTCATCGCGGGCGCCGCCGGTCTGCCCTGGTTCGCCGGCGGCACCTCCGGTGTCCCGACCGCCACGTTCGGCTATCTGATCGGCTTCGTGCTCGCGGCCGGGATCGTCGGGCGCCTGGCCGCCGGCGGCGCGGACCGGCGGGCGTGGCGCACGATCGGCATGATGGCGGCGGGCACCGCGCTGATCTACCTGATCGGTGTGCCGTGGTTGATGGTCGCGGTGAAGGTGGACCTGTCCCGGGCGCTGACCCTGGGCCTGTTCCCCTACCTTCCCGGGGACGCCCTCAAGGCCGTGGTGGCGGCCGGTGTGCTGCCGACAGCCTGGCGGTTGCTGGGCCGGCGCTCCGCCGGGGCGCAGCGGTGACGGCGTTGGCGGCGCCGGCGCATCCGGTCCTCATTCAGGGCGGGATGGGTGTCGGCGTCTCGAGTTGGCGGCTGGCCCGGGCCGTGGCGCTGACCGGGCAGCTCGGGGTGGTGTCCGGGGTCGCGCTCGACGTCCTGCTCGCCCGTCGCCTGCAGCGCGGTGACGAGGGCGGGCATGTGCGGCGGGCGTTGGCCCAGTTCCCGGTTCCCGCCGTGGTCCAGCGCGTCCTCGACCAGTATTTCGTGGCGGGTGGCGTGCCGGCCGGGCGGCCGTTCCGGCCGGTGCCCCGGCTGGGGCTGAAGGCCCGCTGCTCGCGGCAGCTGTTGACGGCCGTCGCCAACTTCGTCGAGGTGTTCCTGGCCAAGGAGGGCCACGACCAGCCGGTCGGGGTGAACTACCTGGAGAAGATGCAGCTGCCGACCCCGGCGGCGGTGTACGGCGCGATGCTCGCCGGAGTGGACTACATCCTGATGGGCGCGGGACTGCCCACCGAGATCCCGCGGCTGCTGGATGCGCTGGCCGCCGGCCGGCCGGCACGGCTGTCCGTGACGGTGCAGGGTGCCGAACCGGGCGAGGACCACCACGTCGCCATCGACCCGCACGATCTGTTGGGCGACGCCGTACCCATTCTGCGGCGACCGCGGCTGCTGGCCATCGTGTCGTCCGCGACCCTGGCCGCCTACCTGGCGCGCGACGAGGTCACCCGCCCGGACGGCTTCATCCTGGAGTCCGCGGGCGCCGGCGGGCACAGCGCCCGGCCGCGGGGACGGATGGTCCTCAACGACGACGGCGAGCCGGTGTACGGCCCCCGTGACGAGCTGGATGTGGGCAAGGTCGCCGCCCTCGGCCTGCCGTTCTGGTTGGCGGGCGGGCAGACCGGCCCTGAGCGGCTCGCGGCCGCCCGCGATGCGGGCGCCGTCGGGATCCAGGTCGGCTCGGCGTTCGCGCTGTGCCGCGAGTCCGGTCTCGACGATGAGCTGCGGCAGCGGCTGCTGGCCCAGGCGGCGCAGCAGACGCTGGTCGTCCGCAACGACGCCCGGGCCTCGCCGACGGGGTTCCCGTTCAAGGTGGTGCCCCTGACCGGCAGCGCCGCCGACGAGCAGGTCTATGCCGACAGGCCCCGGCTGTGCGATCTGGGCTACCTGCGCACCCAGTTCCGTCGGCCCGACGGCTCGGTGGGCTACCGCTGCCCGGCCGAGCCCGTCGACGAGTACGTCCGCAAGGGCGGGGCGGTCGAGGACACGGTGGGCAGCCGCTGCCTGTGCAACGGCCTGGTCGCCACGATCGGTCTGGGCCAGCACCGCGCCGACGGGTACGTGGAGCCGCCGCTGGTGACCCTCGGGCAGGACGTCAGTTTCCTGCCGCACCTGGACCGCGACGGCGCCGGCTACTGCGCCGCCGACGTCGTCGCGTACCTGCTCGGGACCGTGTAGGCGCTACTGCCGGGCGGCGGCGCGGGCGCGGATGCTGTCGCGCCGCTCGGTGAAACGCGTCGCCGCCTGGTCCAGGTCGGCGACGAACGCGGCCAGCTCGTCGCGCGCGAGCTCGCCGTCGCCGGACAGGTCGGTGCGGTCGAGGACGCGCAGCGTCTTCAGGATCGGCTGGAGCACCTCGTCGTGATGGCTGCGCGGGTCGTACACGCCCGCCATCGCGATCTGCGCGGACTTGCGGCCGAAGTTCTCGATGCCGTGGCCGGGCATCTGGAACTCCCGCACCACGTCGCAGACCGCCCGCATGGCCCGGTTGGGCGCCAGCTCGAAGGCCGCGCCGAGCAGCCGGCGGTAGAAGACCATGTGCAGGTTCTCGTCCTGCGCGATCCGGGCGAGCAGCTGGTCGCAGATCGGGTCGCCGCTGATCCGGCCGGTGTTGCGGTGCGACACCCGGGTCGCCAGCTCCTGGAAGGACACGTACGCGATCGAGTGCAGGACGCTGCCGGGGTGGTCGTTGGCGAAGCCCGCGCTCATGTGGGTCATCCGGGCCCGCTCCAGCGCGACCGGGTCGACCGCCCGGGTGGTGAGCAGGTAGTCGCGGATGGCGATGCCGTGCCGGCCCTCCTCCGCCGTCCACCGGTGCACCCAGGTGCCCCAGGCGCCGTCACGGCTGAAGAGCGTGGCGATCTCGTGGTGGTAGCTGGGGAGGTTGTCCTCCGTCAGCAGGTTCACGATCAGCGAGGTGCGGGCCACGTCGGACAGCTTCGACTGCTCCGGCTCCCACGCCTGCCCGTCGAGGATCCCGTCGAAGTCCCTGCCCTGGCTCCAGGGCACGTACTCGTGCGGGAACCACTCCTGCGCGACGGCAAGGTGGCGGTTCAGGTTCGACTCCACCACGGGCTCGAGCTCACGCAGCATGTCGACGGTGGTCAGGGCTTCAGCAGTCACGGACGCTCCTAGCGAGGCAGGAACCTACGGTACCGTAGGTTAGCTCGCCCGGCGATCACCCGTGCGGCGTGGTCGTCGGTTCCGGCGCGTCGCCGCCCAGGTAGGCCGGCTGCCACCAGGCGTCGTCCGGCCCGGCCGGCGCGTCGGGGTACTCCCGCTGGGCACGCCCCACCAGCGCCGATATCCGCTGGCGGAGCTCATCGCTGACCGCCTGATGCCCGTCCCGGCGGGTGGGATGCATCGGCTCACCCACCAGGATCGTCACGGGCACGTGACGACGCGTCAGGGTGCGCGGGCGGCCCTTGGTCCACAGCCGCTGACCACCCCAGACGGCCATCGGGACCAGCGGAACCCCGGCCGCGGCGGCGAGCCGCGCGGCGCCGCTCTTGGTCTCCTTCACCGTGAAGGACTCGCTGATGGTCGCCTCCGGGAACACCCCCACGACCTCGCCCGCCTTCAGCCGCTCCAGCGCGGTCTTGTACGAGCCGAGGCCGAAGTCCCGGTCCACCGGGATGTGGTGCATGCCCCGCATCAGCGGGCCCGACACGCGGTTGTCGAAGACCGACTGCTTGGCCATGAAGCGCACCAGCCGCTTCGACGGTCGGGCGGCGAGTCCGCAGAAGATGAAGTCCAGGTAGCTGACGTGGTTGCTGGCCAGCACGGCACCACCCTCGCGGGGTATGTGCTGCCCGCCGTCGAGGCGGATGCGAAGGTCCAGCACCCGGAACATGATCCTGGCTGCCGCGATCACGGGCGGGTACACCACGTCAACTGTCATGGGGTAACCGTAGCGGCGATGATCCCCGAGCGAGAAAGACGGGAGCTGCGCAAACGTAGGTGCGTCTCACATCACACCCCGAGCACCCGACCGCGCCGGCAGGGACGCGTAGAACTCCAGATGGCGAAGGGCTGCCGCGGCCCACGTGTGGCGGGCGGCGAGCGCCCGTCCGGCGGCGCGCCGGGCCGGGTCGGCACCGGCGTGCAACGCGTCACCCAGTGCCGCCGCGAGGCCGGCGGGGTCGGCGGCGAAGCGGGCGGCGGCGCCGAACACCTCGCGCAGCACCGGCAGGTCGCGCACGACCAGGGGGACGCCCGCGGCCAGGGCCTCCATGGCGGCCAGGCCGAAGCCCTCCTTGACCGAGGGGAAGGCGAACGCGGCCGCGCCGGCCACCAGGTCCGGCAGGTCGGCGTCGGCGACGGTGCCGAGCACGACCGGCGTCACGTCCAGTTCGGTGGCGCGCCGCTCCCACCGCGCCCGGTAGTCGCGGTAGTCGAACAGTGTCTCGCCCCCGGCCACCACGAGCCCGACCGTCGGATCGGTGGCGCGCAGCAGCGCGTACGCCTCGAGAAGATCGAGCGACCCCTTGCGCGGCTCGATGCCGCCCACGGTGAGCACGTAGCGGCCGAGGCGGTCGCGCCAGCGGGCGCCGTCGGCGCCCGCGAACCGGTCGAACGCCACGCCGTTGGGGATCACCGACGCGGTCAGCCCCCAGCCGTCGAGAAGCTCACCCGCGACGGCCGCCGACACACAGACATGGGCGTACGGCGTGACGATCGCCCGCTCGTGGCACTCGGCCAGCTCGGGGGTGGTGAACCGGTCGAGGTGGTGCACGGTGCGCACACACGCGCCGACGGCGTTCGCGCTGATGCAGTCCTGCGCGTGCACCACGTCGTACGGACCGGGGTCGAAGGCGGCCCGCAGCGTGGCGATCGACCGCAGCACCCGCTCCCCCACCGTCTCGCCGGTCGGCCCGTCGGGAAACGGCACGATCCGCAGCCGCACCGCCGGGTCGACCGGGCGGTAGAAGCCGGTGTCGCCGCCCCGGCCGAGCGTCCAGACGGTCACGTCCTGGCCGGCGGCGGCGAGCGCCTCGGCCAACGCGAGGGTGTGCACGACCCCGCCGCGCGGCTTCGTGGAGTAGCTGAGCAGCGCGATCCTCACCGACGGGTCCGGTACGCGTCGAAGCGCAGCTCGTCGAGGTGGACGAGGATCCGGCGGGCGCGGTCGAGTTCGGCGGCGACGTCGACCTCAGCGACCGCGAGGCCCGCCTTGCCGAACGTACGGGCCAGGATCTCCCCGCCGGGCCCGACCACTTTGGACTGGCCGAGGAAGCGCAGCCCGGCCAGCGTGCCGGTCTGGTTCGCCGACGCGAGTACCACCTGGTTCTCCGCGGCGCGCGCCTGGTCGTAGAGGTCGAACAGGCGCGCCTGGCGGTCCTGCGCCATCCGGGGTGCGCGGTTGGTGAGGCTGGTCGGCCACGCCGACAGACAGCCGATGATCTGCGCGCCGTCGAGCGCGAGGCTGCGCGCGGCCTCCGGGAACGTCTTGTCGTAGTCGATGAGCAGGCCGAGCCGGCCCGCCGGGGTGTCGAACGCGTCGAACCGGTCGCCGGGCGCGTACGCGGCCGTCTCCCCGGCGGGCAGGTGCACTTTGCGGTGCCGGCCGAGCACGCCGTCGCCGGTGACGCACACCGCCGCGTTGTAGCGGGCGTTGCCGTCGGCCTCGCAGTAGCCCACGCAGACGGTCATCTCCGCGGCGAGCCCGGCCACGCGCGCGATGAGCGGGTCGTCGGGCTTGAGCGCGGGCGGCAGCGCGTCGGGGTCGGGGTGGCGCAGGTCGGCCAGGTAGCCGCCGAGCGCGGCGTTGGGCAGGACGAGCAGGTCGGTGCCCTGCGCCCGCGCGTCGTCGATGAGCTTGCCGATGCGGGACAGGCAGAATTCGAGATCGCGTCCGAAGTGCGCGGCGGCCGCCGCGATCCGGACGGTCATACCGGCGCCGCGTAGGCGTCCGGTCGACGGTCGCGCAGGTGGCCCATCGCGCGGCGCGCCGTCTCCAGGGCCCGGGCGACGTCGAGGTCGGCGACCGCCATCCCGGCGGCGACGCCGGTGTCGGCGAGCACGTCGCCGCCCGGGTCGACCACCTTGGCGCTGGCCACGAAGCGCAGCGTGCCGAACGTGCCGGCCTGGTTGGCGGACAGCCAGACGATCTGGTTCTCCAGCGCGCGGGCCCGGTCGAACAGGTCGAAGCGCCGCTTCCAGCGGTCCTCGGCGAGGTCGGCGGTGGCGTTGGTGCGCGCGCCCGGCCACGCCGAGACGCAGACGCCGATCTGCGCACCGTCCAGGGCGATCGCGCGCGCGGACTCGGGGAACGCCTTGTCGTAGCAGATCATCATGCCGATCCGGCCGACGGGCGTGTCGAAGGCGCGGAACTCATCGCCGGAGGCGTAGCTGGCGTCCTCGCTGAGCGGCTGGTGGACCTTGCGGTGGTTGCCGAGCACGCCGTCGCCGGTGACACAGACCACGCTGTTGAACCGGCGCTCGCCGTCGGCCTCGCAGTACCCGGCGACGACGGTCAGCTCGCCGGCGAGGGCCGCCAGTCTGCGGATCTCCGGGCCGTCCAGGGCCAGGGCGGGCGGGCCCTCGTCGAGGTAGGCGTCGTCGTCGAGGCTGAGCAGGTAGCCGCCGAGGCACGCCTCGGGCAGGGCGAGCAGCCGGACCTGGCGCGCGCGGGCGTCGGCGACGAGCCGCTCGACGACGCGGAAGTCCTCCTCGAGGTCGCGACCGAACGCGGCGGCGACGGCGGCCATCCGCAGGGCCGTCATGCTCGTCCCAGCCCGGTCACGACGGTGACCGCCTCGGTGATCTGGCCGTCGGGCCAGCGCAGCCCGACGCCCGTGCCGTGCGTGAGCTCGCCGCAGACGGCGCTGGTGGCCGTCGCCGCGGGCGGCGCCGGGCGGCCCGGCTCGTCGGCGGTGAGCATGGCGTATCCCGGGAAGCAGGTGAGCCAGTCGCCGGTGGCGACCCCGGGCGGGCGCGGCACGGCGGCCACGTCCAGCACCGCCGCGCAACCACTCGCCTCGGCGAGCATGCCGAGGGTACCGACGATGCCGGCCATGGAGACGTCCTTGGCCGCGGCCGGGCGGACGTCGGCGAGCGCGCCGGTCATCGCGCGCAGGTCGGCGGTGGAGCGGTTGCTGGTCGAGTCCCACTGGCGGCCCGTGTACCCGCGCCGCCAGCCGCCGCTCAGGTCGGCGGTCAGCCGCACGGCGTGGCCGGGCCGGCCACCCCCACCGGGCACGGGATGCGCGGCGCGGCCGAGCGCGGTGACCGACAGCGCCGCCGGCACGCCGAGCTGCGTGTGTCCACCGAGGACGGGCACGTCCCAGGCCTGGGCGGCGCGGCGCAGGCCGGCCAGGATCCGGGTGGCGTGCGAGCGGTCGCGGGCGCCCACGGCGTCGAGCAGCCCGACCGGGGTGGCGCCCATGGCGGCCAGGTCGTTGACGTTGACCAGCACCGAGCACCAGCCGGCCCACTCGGGGTCGCTGTTGACCATCGACGGCAGGATGGCGTCGCAGGCCGCGACCAGGTCGGAGCCGGGCACGGGCGCCCCGTCGTCGCCGACGAACCCGGCGCCGCCGGGCGCGAGCCCGGCCAGCAGCGGCCCGAGCGCCGACTTCGTCGTGGTGGCGTGTGCGCGCAGGCGCCCGATGGGCCACCGGACCAGGACGTGCGGCGTGCCGGCCACCATCGTCGACCGGATGGGGATCCAGCCGAGCCGCCGGAACAGCACCTCGTTGCGGGCCTGCACCCGCGCCTCGAAGCGGAGCACGCCCTCGGCCTCGGCGCGCGCGCACGCGGCGCGGACCAGCGCGGCCCCGACGCCCCAGGTGCGGCGGGCGTCGCGGGCGACGACCAGGCGACCGCCCTGCCACCAGCCGAGGTCCGGGCCGCCGTCCACGGGGCCGAGCCGGACGCCGCCGATGACCCGACCGGTCGGGTCGCCCGCGACCAGGACGACCGTGCGCGGGTCCTCGTCGCGCTCGTCGAGGTCGTGCTCGCCGAAGATCCCCTGTTCCTCCACGAAGACCTCGTGCCGCAGGTACCGGTACGCCCGCTCGGCGGCGCGGTCGGCCGGCTCGATGAGGAACGCGGGTGGCCGGTCGATCGCGTCCAGCGGCAGCAGGGTGTCGCAGATCTGCATGGTCATCCGCCCGCGGGCCGCAGGACGCTGCACGCGCCGCAGGCGGCGCAGCCCGCCTGCTGGTCGGCGCCGGACATGCCGGCCGCGCGCAGCCGGGCGACCACCCGTTCGGTGACGTACGCGAGCACGGCCGGGTCGGGCGCGCCCACCCCGTCGCGGGCGGCGAGGGTGCCGCGCATCGGCCGGAACGGCACCACGAACGGGTACACCCCCCGGTCGATGAGCCGGCCCGCCCCGGCGACCAGCTCGTCGGGGTCCTCGCCGAGCCCCACCAGCAGGTACGTGGAGACGCGGTTGCGGCCGAAGACGCGTACGGCCTCGTCCCAGGCCTCGTCGTAGCGGGCCAGCGGGACCGTGGCCTTGCCCGGCATCCAGGCGCGGCGCACCCGGTCGTCGAGGCTCTCGACGTGGATGCCGATCGCGGTGGCGCCGGCCACGTGCAGCTCGCCGATCCAGGCGAGGTCGGCCGGGGGTTCGCACTGGACCTGGACCGGCAGGTCGGGCACGGCCGCCCGGATCGCCCGCACGCTGCGGGCGAGGGTGCGGGCGCCCCGGTCGGGGCCGGTCGTCGTGCCGGTGGTCAGCACCATCTGCCGGACGCCGTCGAGGCGCACCGCCGCCTCGGCGACCTCGGCGAGCTGTTCGGGCGTCTTGGCGGCAACGGTGGACCCGGAGGCGAGCGCCTCCTCGATGGTGCAGAAGCGGCAGCGGTCGGCCTCGGCGTACCGGATGCAGGTCTGCACGACCGTCGTGGCGAGCACGTCCGCGCCGTGCAGCCGCGCGATCTTCTCGTACGGGACGCCGTCGGCGGTCGTGAGGTCGTAGAACCTGGGTCGGCGCACCGGGGTCAGGGTGAGGCCGGTGTCCTCGTCGCCCAGCCACACCCGTCCGTCCCGCACGGAGTAGGGGCTGGACGGGTTGGTGGGCAGCGCGGCGTTGGCACCGTCGACGAGCACGTGGTCGTCGCCGCTGGGTCCCGCGCCGTCCGGCCGGCGCAGGCTGTCCACCCGGACGCCACGCAGGGCCAGTTCGGCGCGGGTCAAGATACGCACATCCACTCTCGTGCCGGTGCCAGCGCTCACGGCGACTCCTAGAACATGTAGGTGGAGTTGATGATCGCGCCCTTGCGCGCGTAGTGGATCAACGCGTCCTGCACGTCGAGCGGGTGCGTGGGGATGACGCCCTCGATGAGGTCCTCCTCGCGCGCGCCGTGCAGCGACAGGCCGAACCGGCAGCAGAAGACCTTGCCGCCCTCCGCGATGAACGTCTTCAGCGAGTTGTTGATGTTGTGCTCGCCCGGGAACGCCGAGTTGCCGGTGGTCGGGAAGCCGCGGGTGGCCAGGCAGTTCAGCGAGCCGGGGCCGTAGAAGTAGATCGCCGACTCGAAGCCCTTCCGCAGCGCGCGGGTAGCCTGCAGGATCGCCACGAAGCTCACCGACGACTCGTGCGCGATGCCGTGGACCAGGGTGAAGTACGTCTCGCCGTTCTCCGCCTTGTAGTCGGGGAAGACCTTGGTGGAGCCGTAGATGTTGGAACCCTCCGGCAGCGAGGGGTGCGGGATCTCGTCGAGGCTCGCCTGCTCGAGTTCGCTGAGCTCGGTCACGGTGTCTCCTTCGGTGTTGGGGTGATCAGGGGTAGAGCGCCGCGAACGTGTCGCGGAAGACCAGGTCGCGCAGCGGGCCGCCGCCGACCGCAGAGGTCATGCGGGCGTACTCGCCGGCGAAGTCGCCCCACGGCTGGTCGCTGGCGAACAGCACGCGGTCGCCACCGATGCCGCGCCGGTCGATCTCGGCGGCCAGCCAGTAGGGGGTGAAGCCGATCGCCCAGGACAGGTCGGTGTAGACCCGCTTGCCGGCGGCGATCCAGTCGAAGAAGCGGGAGCCGGCGAGCTTGATGTGCCCGCTCATGCCGCCCCCGAAATGGACCAGATGCACGGGTACGTCCTCGGCGTACCAGTCGACCAGGTGGCCCACCTCGTCGATGTCGGAGGCGGCCCCGGGCGAGGTGTGCACGTGGACGACCAGGTCGTGCTGCCGGGCGACGGCGAAGATCCGGTCCAGCTGGGGCCGGCACGCGGGGTCGGTGGGCCGGCCGCCGAGCAGGAAGCTGAGCTTGAGCGCCCGGACGCCGTCCTCGCCGGCCAGTTTCAAGGCCCGTGCGGTGCGGTGCTCGTCCTCGGGCCGGGGCGACACCCACAGGCCGGCCCGGATGCGGTCGTCGCGCTGGGCCGCCTCGATGACGAGCTCGTTGAAACCGAAGGCGACGTCCGGGTCGGGCACGCCGTAGTTCGGGATCACCAGCGCCCGGTCGGTGCCCTCCGCGTCGAGGTCGGCGATCAGTTGCTTGATGGTGGCGCGGGCGGTGGTGTCCGGGTTGACGGGCGGCCCGCCGTAGAACGGGTACGCGGGAAGGACTCCCAGATGGCGGTGGGCGTCGGAGAGCATCGCGTCACCCGACCGGCAGCGCGACGTTGAGCTCGGTCGGCGCCCCCGTGAGCACGCCGCACACGTCCGCGAGTCGCCGGGAGGCGTCGATGTGACCCGCCAGGAACTCGGCGTCGCGCCCCACCGCCTCGAACCGCCCCGAACCCCAGCTGTACTGCCACGGCAGGCCGAGGAAGTACAGCCCCGGGCAGCTCGTGGCGCCCCGCCAGTGCATCGGGTACCCGCGCCCGTCGAAGACCGGCACCTCGATCCACCGGTGGTCGCGCCTGAAGCCGGTGGACCAGATCACCGAGGTGATCCCGGCCGCACCCAGGTCGAGCGTTCGAGGGTGGTCCGGGCGCGGTTGCCAGACGGGCGTGTAGCGTGCCTGCGTCGGCGCGCTGATGCCGTTCGCGTCGATGTGGGCGTCGATGGCGTCCTTGATGCCCTCGGCGACCGCGTCGGCATGGTCGAGGTTCGCGGCCAGGTCGGCGGCGAACGACAGCCGGGTGCCGGCGATACCGGTCAGGCGGCCGTACAGGCGCACGCCGTCGCGGGCGAAGGCCCGCAGGTCGATGTCGCGCCCGCCGTCGCGGCCGGTGACGTAGTGGTTGACGCGCAGGCGCACGGCGTCCGCGTCGGCGAACTCGTCGATCTCCTTGGCGTAGTGGCCCATGTCGTCGAGCCACGCCACGCAGTCGCGGCCCCGGTAGAACCGGGCGACCCGCGGCGCGCCGCCGACCGCCAGGTGCACTTCGCGGCCGGCGAGGTGCAGGTCCTCGGCGATCTGGCAGCCCGACTGGCCGGTGCCCACCACCAGCACGGCGCCGGGCGGCAACAGCGCCGCGTCACGGTACTCGCTGGAATGGACCTGCAGGAGGCCGTCCGGCAGGCGCTCGGCCAGCCGCGGCACCGACGGCGTGTGGTAAGGCCCGGTGGCCACGACGACCTGGTCGGCGGTCAGCTGCCCGGCGGTCGTGACGAGTTCGAACACGCCCCTGGCGTCGCGGCGCAGGCGCGTCGCCCGTACTCCCGTAATGATCGGCGGGTCGAAGGAGGCGGCGTAGTCCTCCAGGTAACGGACGATCTCGTCGCGGAGCATGAACCCGTCCGGGTCGGGGCCCCGGTAGGGGAAGCCGGGCAGGCGGCACTGCCAGTTCGGGGTGACCAGGCAGAAGCTGTCCCAGCGGCGGGCGCGCCACTCGTGGCCGATCCGGTTCGCCTCGATGACCAGGTGGTTGATGCCGCGCTGGCGCAGCCACCAGCTCATCGACAGGCCGGCCTGACCGCCGCCGACGACGACCACCGGGTGATGGGTGCCCGCGACGCTCACCGGGGCACCCCGTCCGCGTCGGTGAGCGCGGTTACCGTGACGGTGGCGTCGGGCGGGTACGCCGCGGCGGCGGCCTCGATCTCGGCGAGCTGCTCGGCGGCCGACGTGCACCCGAAGCCGTACTTCGCGCGGACCCGCTCGCTCGCGATGGCCAGCGCCTGCCGGCTGCGGTCCAGGAAGTCCGCCAGCGGGTACGTCCCGCCCGGGACGAAGAAGTCCTCGACCACTGTGGACGGGGAGTAGCAGCGCTGGTCAGCGCCGTCCGGCCAACGCACCAGGAAGTACATCTCAGGCATGGCGACCTCCTGAGAGTCACTTCAATGGCTGACCGTTTCCGACCGACGGCATCCGGAACAAGGCGTCGTTACTTAGTCCTCACGGGCATGGGCGGCGCGGCATAACATCTGAAAATGGGGGTAAAGGGGTATCTCATGGGGGATGACACGCTCAGGCTCCTGTGGCACGGGTACCTGTACCCGGCCCGGCGGATGGGCGACGCGGAGATCTGCCGCACGCGGCTGCTGCTACGTCCGACCGTCCTGCTGCGCGGGCCGGACGCCGCCCGTCTGTTCTACGACCCGTCCCGCTTCGGTCGCGAGGGCGCCATGCCGGAGCCGGGCCGTCGCACGCTGGTCGGGGTCGGCGGGGTGCAGGGCCTCGACGGCGAACGGCACCGCCACCGCAAGGCGATGCTGCTGTCCCTACTGTCGGACGAGCGCCGCGCCGACCTGCTGGAGCTGATCGCGGGCGAGTGGGCGGCGGCCCTGCCGGGCTGGCGTCGGCAGGCCCGGGTGGTCCTGGCGGACGAGCTGCCGCCGATCCTGTGCCGGGCCGTGTGCCAGTGGGCCGGCGTCCCGCTGCCCGTGGACGAGGTCACGAAGCGCACCGGCCAACTGCAGGCCATGATCGACGGACCGCTCTCGGTCGGCCCGCGGCACTGGGCGGCGCGGCGGGCCCGCCGGGAGGCCGAGGGGTGGCTGGTCGAGCTGGTCACGGCCGTCCGCGACGGCTCGGTCACGCCGTCGTCCGGGTCCGCCCTGGCCGTCGTGGCGGCCCACCGCGAGCCGGACGGACAGCCGCTCGACGCGCGGGTCGCGGCCGTGGAGCTGCTCAACCTGCTGCGATCCACCGTCGCCGTCGAGCGCTACGTCGTGTTCGCGGCGCACGCCCTGCACCACCACCCCGAGCTGCGGGCCCGGCTGGTCGACGGCGACCTCGACCCGGTCGACTTCGGCCACGAGGTGCGCCGCCGCTACCCGTTCTTCCCGGCCGTCGCGGCCGTCGCCACGCAGCCGTTCACCTGGCGGGGCGAGGTGGTGCGGCGCGGGGACCGGGCGCTGCTCGACCTGTACGGCACGAACCACGACCCGCGCGTGTGGGCCGATCCGTACCGCTTCGATCCGGACAGGTTCGCGGGCGCCATGCCGGACCCGTACGCGTTCGTGCCCCAGGGCGGCGGCGACACCGCCACCGGGCACCGGTGCGCCGGGGAGGCGCTGACGGCCCAGATCCTGGCCCTGGCCGTCGGCACGCTGGCGTGCAGCATGAGCTACCGGGTGCCCCCGCAGGACCTGCGGATCAGCCTGGCCCGCGTGCCCACGCGGCCGGCGTCGGGGTTCGTGCTGACGCACGTGGAGGTGCACGCGCCCGTCACGGTCGATCTCAGTCGACGACGGTGACCTGCCCCTCGTCGAGGTCGTAGCGGGCGCCGATGACGCGCAGGCCGCCGCTGGCCACGCGCCCGGCGATGATGTCGCTGGACCCGGTCAACCGCGCCACCTGGGCGCGCACGTTGGCGCTGACCGCGTTGTCGACCACGTCACCCGGTTGGTCCAGCAGCGGCTCGACGACGGGCCGCAGGCCCTCGACGATCTCGCCGATGTGGCCCGACGCGTCGCGTCCGGTCCGGATCGCGTCGACGGTGGCCACGATGGCGCCGCACCGCTCGTGGCCGAGGACCACGATCAGCGGGCTGTGGAACTCCCCGACCGCGAACTCGATGCTGCCCAGCAGCAGGTCGTCGACGATGTTGCCGGCCACCCGGTTGTCGAAGATATCGCCGAGCCCCTGGTCGAACACCAGCTCCGGCGGCACGCGGGAGTCGGCGCAGGTGAGGCCGATGCAGAAGGGATGCTGACCGGTCGCCAACCGGCGCAGGTCCGCCGGCCCCTGGCGGGGGTGACGGGCCCGACCGACGACGAACCGCCGGTTGCCGGCGTACAGGCGCGCCCACGCGGCCGCCGGCGTGCCCGGCACCTCGCGGTCGGCCGGGTCGGCCAGGGCCGGACGGACGCCGCCGAGCAGGCCCGCCGCGCTGACGGTGACCCCACCGCCCGCCAACAGGAGCGACCGGCGCGACATAACAGAACGTGACGCTGCGGCTCGTGAACTCATCGAGAACTGTCTAGCAGACATTCTCCTTGAATCGTACGATTTGCCTGCCCTCTGTGCCGCGATTCAGATCAACCCCGAGCCTCGGGCGGGGATCGCGGTTACCATGGTCGGACCGTTCCCGGTGATGGCCCGCGTGCGCCGCTAAGCACGCCCCCTCATGACGATGTTCCTGTTGGGCGGCAGTCCCACCCGCCGATGAGCCCCGCGATCCGGGTCACGCCGCAGCGCGAACTCGCCGCCCGGCGGCGCCGCCGACCGTCCCGGTGCTGGGGCCACCTGATCGCGGCACCGTTGTGGCCCCTGCACGGCGCCAACCTCGGCACCCTGTTGCGCACGTGCGACGCGGTCGGCGCGTGCCTTGCCGTACCGCCGTTCCGGTGGGTCGATGAGGCCCTGGCCCGCGGCAACACGCTGCGCCGGCCCAGCTGCGTACACCGGGTCGGCGACCCGACCGGATGGCTCGGCCGCGAGCGCCGGGCCGGCGCCCGGGTCCTCGGGGTGGAGCTGGCCGACGAGGCGATCCGGCTCGCGGACCTGCCCGCGGCCCGCGGCCGCACCATCGTGGTGCTCGGCCATGAGGCCACCGGCATCCCACCGGAGTCGCTCGACCTGCTCGACGCCGTGGTGGAGATACCCATGATCGGTACGGGCACGAGCCTCAACGTCGCCGTCGCCGGCTCCCTGGTGCTGTACCGGCTCTCCGGCATGCTCTGATCCCAGCACGGATCGCGTTGCTTCACTTACCGTAAGCACCGCCCGCGCCTTACGGACTTGCTGATCAGCGTGTATGCTCCGATGACTTTGCTGGGCCGATGACGTCCCTCCGCACTCATGATCACAGCGACGCTGACGCATGACGTAAAACCGGAGCCCGACGCGTGACATTCTCCGCAGCCCCGTACGCCCAAGGTCTCTACGACCCCGCCAACGAACACGACGCTTGTGGTGTCGCCTTCGTCGTGGACGCACGCGGCCGACGCTCGCACGCCATAGTCGAGGCCGGCCTGACCGCGTTGCGCAACCTGGAACACCGTGGTGCCGCGGGCGCCGAGGCCAACTCCGGTGACGGCGCGGGCATCCTGATGCAGGTCCCGCACGAGTTCCTTCGCGCGGTCACCGACTTCCCCCTGCCCGAGCCCACCGCGTCGGGCGACCCGACCTATGCCGTGGGCAACGCCTTCCTCCCCGCGGACGCAGACCTTCGGGCTGTTGCCGTCGCGGTGATCGAGCAGATCCTCGCCGAGGAGCGCGCCGAGCTCGTGGGCTGGCGCGACCTGCCCATCGACGCGGACGGCGCCGACCTCGGCCCGACCGCCCGTTCGGTCCAACCGCACTTCGCGCAGCTGTTCATCGCGGGTGGGTCCGGCCTTGCCCTGGAGCGGCTGGCGTTCGTCGTGCGCCGCAGGATCGAGCGGGAGACCCGCGAGCGTGGGGTCGACACCTACTTCCCCTCGCTGTCCGCCCGGACGCTGGTCTACAAGGGGATGCTGACCACCGATCAGCTCGTCATGTTCTTCCCCGATCTGGCCGACCCGCGGCTGGTGAGCGCCATCGCGTTGGTGCACAGCCGGTTCTCGACCAACACGTTCCCGAGTTGGCCGCTCGCGCACCCCTACCGCTACGTCGCGCACAACGGCGAGATCAACACGGTCAACGGCAACCGGAACTGGATGCGGGCGCGCGAGGCGCTGCTCGAAAGCGACCTGATTCCCGGCGACCTGGCGCGGCTGTTCCCGATCTGCACCCCGGGGGCGAGTGACTCGGCGAGCTTCGACGAGGTCCTCGAACTGCTGCACCTGGGTGGCCGCCCGTTGGCCCACGCGGTGCTCATGATGGTCCCGGAGGCGTGGGAGAACAACGCCACGATGGACCCGGCGCGGCGCGCCTTCTACGAGTTCCACTCCTCGGTGATGGAGCCCTGGGACGGTCCGGCCTGCATCGCGTTCACCGACGGGACCCGGATCGGTGCCGTCCTCGACCGCAACGGGCTGCGTCCGGCCCGGTGGTGGCGCACCAGCGACGACCTCGTCGTGTTCGCCAGCGAGGCCGGCGTCCTCGACCTCGACCCGGCCACGGTCGTCGCGAAGGGCCGGCTGCAGCCCGGTCGGATGTTCCTCGTGGACACCGCCGCCGGCCGCATCATCGACGACGAGGAGATCAAGTCCGAGCTCGCCGCCGAGCACCCGTACGCCGACTGGCTGCGGGATGGCCTGATGCGGCTGTCCGAGCTGCCCGACCGGGAGCACCTCACGTTCAGCCACGAGGCGGTGCTGCGCCGCCAGCTGACGTTCGGTTACACCGAGGAGGAGCTGTCGGTCCTGGTCACCCCGGCGGCCCGCACCGGCGCCGAGCCGATCGGCTCGATGGGCACGGACACCCCGATCGCGGTGCTGTCCGAGCGCCCGCGCCTGCTCTTCGACTACTTCAGTCAGCTGTTCGCGCAGGTGACGAACCCGCCGCTGGACGCGATCCGGGAGGAGATCGTCACCTCGGTCGCCCTCACGATCGGGCCGGAGCAGAACCTGCTCGCACCGTCGGAGGCGTCCTGCCGTCAGATCGTCCTGCCGTTCCCGGTACTCGACAACGATGAGCTCGCCAAGATCATCCACATCGACGACGACGGCGACATGCCCGGGTTCGCGTCGATCACCGTGTCGGGCCTGTACCGGGTCCGCGACGGTGCCGAGGGCCTCAAGGCCCGGTTGACGGAGATCTGCAGGCACGTCTCGGAGGCGATCGAGGACGGCGCGCGGCTGATCGTGCTGTCCGACCGCGACTCCACCGCGGACCTGGCGCCGATCCCGTCGCTGCTGCTCACGGCCTGCGTCCACCATCACCTCATCCGCGAGAAGACCCGCACCATGGTGGGGCTGGTCACCGAGGCCGGTGACGCCCGCGAGGTGCACCACATGGCCCTGCTGCTGGGTTACGGCGCCTCCGCCGTGAACCCGTACCTGGCCTTCGAGTCCATCGACGACATGATCGCCACGGGCGCGCTCGCCGGCGTCGACCCGCACAAGGCCGCGCGGAACTACGTCAAGGCCATGGGCAAGGGCGTGCTGAAGGTGATGTCCAAGATGGGCATCTCCACGGTCGCCTCCTACATGGGCGCGCAGGTCTTCGAGGCGGTCGGCCTGTCCGAGGAGCTCGTCGAGCGGTACTTCACCGGGACGTCGAGCAAGCTCGGCGGGATCGGGCTCGACGAGATCCACGCGGAGGTCGCCGCCCGTCACGCGCGCGCCTGGCAGGCGAACGCCACCCGCAGCGCACACCGCCGGCTGGAGACGGGCGGGGAGTACCAGTGGCGCCGCGAGGGCGAGATGCACCTGTTCAACCCCGAGACGGTGTTCCTGCTGCAGCACGCGACCCGCACCCGGCAGTTCGAGGTGTTCAGCAGGTACACCGCCGCCGTGGACGCGTTGTCCCGCCGGGGGGCGACGCTGCGCGGCCTGTTCGAGCTGAAGGTCGGCGACCGCCCGCCGGTGCCGATCGACGAGGTCGAGCCGGTCGAGAGCATCGTGCGGCGGTTCTCCACCGGCGCGATGTCCTACGGCTCCATCTCCGCCGAGGCGCACGAGACGCTCGCGATCGCGATGAACTCGATCGGCGCCAAGTCCAACACCGGCGAGGGTGGCGAGGACGTCGACCGGCTCTACGACCCGGCCCGGCGCAGCTCCGTCAAGCAGGTCGCGAGCGGTCGGTTCGGCGTGACCAGTGAGTACCTGGTCAACGCCGACGACATCCAGATCAAGGTGGCGCAGGGCGCCAAGCCCGGTGAGGGCGGGCAGCTGCCCGCGCACAAGGTCTATCCGTGGGTGGCCCGCACGCGGCACTCCACCCCGGGCGTGGGTCTGATCTCCCCGCCGCCGCATCACGACATCTACTCGATCGAGGACCTGGCCCAGCTGATCCACGACCTGAAGAACGCCAACGACCAGGCGCGGGTCCACGTGAAGCTCGTGGCCGAGGTCGGCGTGGGCACGGTCGCGGCGGGGGTCAGCAAGGCGCACGCCGACGTGGTCCTCATCTCCGGCCACGACGGCGGCACGGGCGCCTCGCCGTTGACCTCGCTCAAGCACGCCGGGGCGCCGTGGGAGCTGGGCCTCGCCGAGACCCAGCAGACGCTGCTCCTCAACGGGCTGCGCGACCGGATCGTCGTGCAGGTCGACGGGCAGCTCAAGACCGGTCGCGACGTCGTCATCGCCGCGCTGCTGGGCGCGGAGGAGTTCGGCTTCGCGACCGCGCCGCTGGTCGTGTCGGGCTGCATCATGATGCGGGTGTGCCACCTGGACACCTGCCCGGTCGGCATCGCCACCCAGAACCCGGAGCTGCGAAAGAAGTACGACGGCAAGCCCGAGTTCGTGGTCACCTTCTTCCAGTACATCGCCGAGGAGGTGCGGCGCTACCTCGCCGAGCTCGGGTTCCGCAGTCTCACCGAGGCGATCGGACACGTCGAGCTGCTGGACACCCGCCCGGCCATCGACCACTGGAAGGCCGCCGGGCTGGACCTGTCGCCGATCTTCGCGCTGCCCGACCTGCCCGACGGCACGTCGCTGCGCCAGGTCGTCGGTCAGGACCACGGGCTGGACAAGGCGCTGGACAACACGCTGATCCAGCTGGCCGAGGGTGCCCTCACCGACGGGCAGCCGGTCCGCATCGAGATCCCCGTCCGCAACGTCAACCGGACGGTGGGCACGCTGCTCGGCTCGCGGGTCACCCGTGCGTTCGGCGGCAAGGGCCTGCCCGACGACACGATCGAGGTCGTGCTCACCGGCACCGCGGGCCAGTCCTTCGGCGCGTTCCTGCCGCCGGGGGTCACGCTGCGCCTGTTCGGCGACGCCAACGACTACGTCGGCAAGGGCCTGTCCGGCGGCCGGGTCATCGTGCGCCCGCACGAGAACGCCGCGTTCGCCGCCGAGGAGAACATCATCGCCGGCAACACCATTCTCTACGGCGCGACGGCGGGCGAGCTGTTCCTCCGTGGCCGGGTGGGCGAGCGGTTCTGCGTGCGCAACTCCGGCGCGGTCGCGGTCGTCGAGGGCGTCGGCGACCACGGGTGCGAGTACATGACCGGCGGTCGCGTGGTCGTGCTCGGTCCGACCGGGCGCAACTTCGCCGCCGGCATGTCCGGCGGCGTGGCCCACGTGCTGAACCTGGACCACTCGCTGGTCAACACCGAGATGGTCGACGTCGAGCCGCTGTCGGCGGAGGACGCGGTCGAGTTGCAGGCCATCGTGGAACGCCACTACGCCGAGACCGGTTCGGTGGTGGCCGAGGCCATCCTCGCCGACTGGTCGCGGCACTCGGCGGCGTTCTCGACGATCATGCCCCGCGACTACAAGCGGGTACTACAGGCAAGTCGTTTGGCCGAACTGTCCGGTCGCGACGTGGATGAAGCGATCATGGAGGCAGCTCGTGGCTGATCCCACTGGATTCCTGAAGCACGACCGGGAGACGCCCAAGCGCCGTCCGGTGCCGGTCCGGATCTCCGACTGGCGCGAGGTCTACGAGCCGTTCGCGTCCGACAAGCTCCAGACCCAGGCGAGCCGCTGTATGGACTGCGGGATCCCGTACTGCCACAACGGCTGTCCGCTGGGCAACCTCATCCCGGAGTGGAACGACCTGGTGCGCACCGACCGGTGGCAGGCCGCCGCCGACCGGCTGCACGCGACCAACAACTTTCCGGAGTTCACCGGGCGCCTCTGCCCCGCGCCCTGCGAGGCCGCCTGCGTGCTCGGCATCCACTCCGACGCCGTCACCATCAAGCAGGTCGAGGTCGAGATCATCGACCGGGCCTGGGCCGAGGGCTGGGTCGCGCCGCAGATCCCGGTGCAGCTCACCGGTAAGAACGTCGCGGTGATCGGCTCGGGCCCGGCCGGGTTGGCCGCCGCTCAACAGCTCACCCGCGCCGGCTACGGGGTGACCGTGTACGAGTCGGCCGACCGCATCGGCGGGCTGCTGCGGTACGGCATCCCGGAATTCAAGATGGAGAAGCGCCACCTCGACCGGCGGTTGGCGCAGATGGAGGCCGAGGGCACCCGGTTCGTCACCGGCGTGCACGTCGGCCGGGACCTGTCCGTCGAGCAGCTGCGCGCGGACTTCGACGCGGTCGTGATCGCCACCGGCGCGACGGTTCCGCGCGACCTTCCCGTGCCCGGCCGCGACCTGGCCGGCATCTACTCGGCGATGGAGTACCTGGTCCCGGCCAACCGCGTGCAGCTCGGCGACCTGGACGCGTCGCCGATCGACGCGGCCGGCCAGCACGTGGTGATCATCGGTGGCGGTGACACCGGCGCCGACTGCCTCGGCACCGCGCTGCGCCAGGGCGCCAAGAGCGTGACCCAGCTGGAGATCATGCCGCGGCCGGCCGACCTGCGCCCCGACTTCACCCCGTGGCCGACCTGGCCGTTGATCTACCGCACGTCCAGCGCCCACGAGGAGGGCGGCGAGCGGCTGTTCGCGGTCAACACCGAGCGGTTCGTCGGCGACGAGAACGGCAACGTGCGGGCGCTCGCGCTGCACGAGGTCGAGATGGTCGACGGCCGCTTCGCCAAGATCGAGGGGACCGAGCGGGAGATCCCGGCCGACCTGGTGTTCCTGGCGATGGGCTTCGTGTCCGTCGGCGACGCGGGCGAGGGTGGCTTCCTGGACACGCTCGGCGTCGAGGTCGATTTGCGAGGTCGTGCGATCCGGGACGCGGGTTGGAAATCCACCGTTGACGGCGTGTTCATCGCCGGTGACGCCGGGCGCGGCCAGTCACTGATCGTGTGGGCCATCGCCGAGGGCCGGGCCGCCGCCGCGGCGGTGGACGCCTACCTGTCCGGCTCGTCGACCCTGCCGACCCCGGTCCGTCCGGACTCGGTCCCCCTCGCCGTCCGCTGACCTGACGTCAGCTGATCCTGGCGAGATCCGAGAGGTCGGATCTCGCCAGGACCTCCCGAACCATCACGGCCGGTCACGCCCCGCGGAGCTTGAGCAGTTCGTAGAAGGTGCGGTTGACCGGGACCGGGGTGCCGGTGCGGTCACCGAGGCGCACCACCGCACCGGTCCACGCCTCCAACTCCGAGCGACGGCCGGCGAGAATGTCTCGCTGCAACGACGACGTGCCGGCCTCGGGCTGCTGGTCGACGTACGCCAACGAGGCCGCCACGACGTCGTCGGCGAGGCTGATTCCCGACGCGCCGGCGAGCCTCCCGATCTCGGTCATCGCGTCGGCCAACAGGCGACGTGTGCCCGGCCGGGTCCGCAGCACGCCGATCGGCTCCCCCGTCACCGCTCCCAGTCCGCCGAACGACACCACGAACAGGAACTTCTCCCACAGCTCCGCCCAGATGTCGGCGGGCTCGACAATGGTCACGCCGGCACCCGCGTCAGCGAACGCGGCGCGCAACCGCCGGACCCGCTCCGAGGGCCGGTTGTCCCACTCGGCGAACGCCAGCGACGCGGCCCCACCGGCATGACGTATGCGGCCCGCACCCTCGATCCAGGCAAAGATCTTGGCGATGCCGGGCAGCACGGCGGTCTTCCCCACCACGGCCGCGACCTCGGCCGGCGCCTCCACCCCGTTCTGCAGGCTCACGACCGCGGTGTCCGCGCCCAGCAGTGGGGGCAGCGCGGCCACGGCGTCCGCGAGCTGCCAGGTCTTGACACCCAGGAGTACGGCGTCGACCTCGCCGATCTCGCGGGTATCCCCGGTCGCCTGAACGGGTCGCACGGCGAGGTCGCCCGCGACGCTCGTCACGATGAGCCCGTCGCGCAGCAGCGCGTCAAGGTGCGCGCCGCGCGCGACGAACGCGACGTCGTGTCCCGCGGCCGCGAGCCGGCCGCCGAAGTACCCGCCGACACCGCCGGCCCCGATGACAGCGATCTTCACAGCTCCAGCCTAACGGCCTGCGGTTCGTCGACGTGCGACTCCGTCACAGCCGGCGGGCCCGACCGTCGCCGCGAGGTCCTCGGCGGCCATCCCCGGTACAGCGATCACGACTGTCGATAACGCCGACGGGCGCTGTCCGATGGTCGCGTGACGTTGCACCGACCGGACCGAGGTTCGTACGGGCGGCTGGCGACATTCCGTTGTGGACTCATTAACGTCCAGGAAGCTCGCGCCGCGGGCCGGTCGCGGACGACAGGCGCGGGCCCGGCCCGTGGCTTGTCTGACGGATCGGAGTGTCCTGTGAGCGAACCGACCGACGACTCACCTCCCGCGCTGACCGAGGCCGGCCGCGGCGCGCCCCGGGTCAAGGGCGGGCCGCTGATGTGGCTGTCCGGCGCGGACATGCGGGTGCTGGAGGCGGCACCCCGGGAGCGGTCGAAGTTCGTCGGCGTGGGGGGCGCCGTGCTCACCACATCGGTGCTGGCCGCCGTGTCCTGCACCTTCGCCCTCGTGGTCGGCGTACGCGTACCGGTGTACTGGGCCGTGCCGATCGGCCTGCTGTGGGGCCTGGCCATCATGAACCTCGACCGGTGGCTGGTGACCGCCACGCCGCGCCGCGACCGCTGGTACCAGAACCTCATCATGGTGATGCCGCGGCTGCTGCTCGCGGCCATCATCGGCGGCGTCATCTCGACACCGATGGTTCTCTGGATCTTCCAGCGCGAGATCAACAACCAGCTCGTGGTGCTCCAGCAGCAGAAGGCGAGCGAGTTCCAGCACAAGCTCGACACCGACGTGCGCTACAACGGCATCCCCGACCTGCAGAAGGAGATCGCGCGCCTGCAGGGGGTCGTCGACGGCACGATCATCGAGAAGATCCCCGATGACCCGCAGATCGAGGTGCTCAAGAAGCAGTACGACAGCCAGAACAAGGACTACCAGACCAAGCAGGAGGCGGCGACCCGGGAACACGACGGCACCGGCGGCACCGGCAACCCCGGCGCCGGCTCGGACTACTTCATCAAGAAGAAGCTCGCCGACGAGGCGAAGGCGCTGCGCGACACGACCAAGGTCGCCTACGACAAGGCGGTCCGCGAGCACGCGAGCAAACAGACCGAGGCGACCGTCAACGCGCGGGCCAGCGCGTCCGCCGAGCTGTCGAAGGCGCAGGCCGACCTGACCCGGCGCGTGGCCGACAAGAAGGCCGAGGAGCAGGCGTTCGCCGAGCGCAGCCGCGACGCCGACGGGCTGCTCGGCCGGTTGGAGGCGCTCAGCGAGCTGGCGGACACCAACAGCACCCTCAAGACGGCGTACCTGGCCCTGCTGTTGTTCATCACGGCCATCGAGATCCTGCCCGTACTCGTGAAGTTTTTGATGACCCTCGGGCCGCCGTCGCTGTACGACCGGGTCCTGTCGCGCAGCGACCAGGCCGACGTGGCCAGCGCCGCGAGCCGGTTCGCCTACGTCGAGGAGGCCCGCAAGCAGGAGTACGAGGCGCGGCTGGCCCGGCACAAGGACAACGTCGAGCAGATCGTGGCCCGCTCGGACGTCGAGTCGGCCCGCCCCCGTCCGGCCGCCGGACGCCGGGAGCGTCCGCGCACCCCGGTGGAGACGCCTGCCCAGCCGCAGTACCGCGCGGACGGGTTCGCCGACTGGCCCGACGACGAGAGCGACGTGCGCGCCACCCGCGGCCGCCGCTCCGAGTCGGACGAGGACACCCGCTGGTCGTACGGCAANCGCGCGACCGGCCGTTCTGCCTCGACCGCTACTTGCGGTGGCAGGCGACGACCAGCCCGGGACCGGAGTCGGGTTGCCCGTCCCGGCCCATCTCATGGAGCTGTACATCGATTTTGCTCAGTTCACGCAGGCGCTTCTGCAGCTTGTCGACCGGTTTCTGATCGGCGGCGTTCTGGCGCCAGAAGATCTGGATGTACGCCATGACCTTGACGTCGCGCATGCATTGCCCGAAGTAGAGTTCCGGGTTGACTGCTGCCTTCGCGACCGCACCGACGGCCACCTCGTACCTCAGGATGGTCACGCCGGGTGGCAACTCGGGCACCTGGCCGCCCGATGGCACCTCCTCGGTCGGCGGAGGGTCGGACGACGCGACCGTAACCCCGCTCGGCGAGGCCTCTGCGGTGGTGGGCGGCGTGGCCGTCGCAATCGTGCCCTGGCTGCCCGCCTCGGTCAGCTTCACGACCGCGAACGTGGTGCCGACAACCAGAAGCGCGCCGGCCAGCGCCGCCAGCGCCATCCGCTGGCGGGTGGACAGCTTCTGAGTCCAGGACGCGTCGGGCTCGGCCGGGGCCGGCGGCGCTGGCGCCGGCCGGACCGTCGTCACCGATGAACGCGAGTCCCCTACCGCATCGAGTGGATGCTGGTACGGATCCAGCGGAGGCGCGGATGGCGCCGCCCGGTCCGGGTGGAAGACCATCGTGGTCGGGGTCTGCGGCGGGATGTCCACCGGCGGCGCGGTCGGGAAACACTCCTCCAGGACGGCGTCCACGGCCTGCAGCGCCGCGGCGACCGACGCGTTCGGTGTACGCCTGCCCAGCTGACCGTGGAACGCGTCGCGCCAGTGCTGGGCGGTGGCATGTGAGTCCACCGGCATCGACAGCTCCGCCACGGCCTGTGCCAGGCGGCGCGCGTCCGCTGCCGCGTTGTGGCCGGTGATGGCCGCCCCCACCAGGTCCGCGGCTACCTCGCCGGACAGCTGCACCATGAGGGCGTCACTGTTCGCCAGCTGCTGCGCGGGCCGCGACAGCCAGCCTACCGCCGTGCGGACCGCGCCGGTGACCTCCCTGGTCCGACGCAGCTCCAGCTCGATGGTGGTGGTCAGCAACGCCGGGTCACCCAGCTTCTCGGTGGTCTCGACCCACAACTCACGGGCGGCATGGAAGTCCGCCGGATCACGCAACGGGCCTACGGCGACCAGGTCCTTGAGGAATCCGCCGTAGTGTCGGCCGCGGCCGAGGATCTTCTCGCACCGCCCGCGCAGTTCGTCGGCCCACTCAGCGTAGAAGGGGGTACTGCTCGCGGTGGGCAGGTCGAGGAGGTTGGCCGAGGTCTTCCGCTGCTTGTCGATAAGGAGCGCGAGGATCTTGTCAGGCTGCTCGACCGGCAGTCTCCGCACCGCGTCGAGCGCCTGTCCCGGCCGCTCCTCGACCCACTGACGCAGGACGGTGTCGTTACGCAGCGCCGCGTCGCGGCGGGCGGGGTCCATGAGCATGGCGGCAAACGTGTCGACGACACTCGCCTGACTCGAGATCCGCTCGACGAACTCCCGCATGGTCAGCGATTCCGAACCGGTCCACGTGTACGAGGCGCCGCTCACCGCCGTGGCGACCAGGTGGCTGACGCCGCTGACGAAGACCGGGTCGAACCGGGACGCCAGCGGTGAGCCATTCACCATCGGTCGGGGCAGGTGGTGGTCGATGCGGTCGTACAACTTGGCGTCGAATTCGCGGAACGCGGCGGGCATGCCGCCGGCGACTGTCGACACCCCCTTGCGCAGGTCGTTGTCCTGCAGCAGACAGGTCGCCCAGATACGGTTGACCGCCTCCTCCGGTGGCACGACACCGAGCGCCCGCTCGATGATCATCGCCGCCTGGGCGGGTGTGCCGGGCAGGCGGACCACGGGCTCGTCGGTCGCGAGCCCGACGATCACCTCCTCGACGCCCTTCGCGATCACCGCGTCGGTCGGCCCGACCGGCGGGGTGCCGTCGTCCCGGGTCAGCTCCTCGCGGCCCCGCATCCACGCGTCGCGGGCCGGCAGGTGACCGGGGAGAAAACCGAAACGGCACGTGCCGGCCACGCCGAACCGGTCGCCGCGGCCCTGCACGGAGAAGACCCACCACCAGGCGTCGGCGACCCTGACCTGGCGCAGCGTCCACACGGGATGTGGGCTCGTGTTGCGGATGAAGTCGGACGGCTGCGGGACGGCCCGGTCGATGAGCTGCCGGGTGGCCTCCCAGAACGACCGGTCGACGGTTTCGTCATCGACCGGGTGACGGTCGAAGCCGCGGCCGGTCAGATCCGCGTACCGGGTAATGATGATGTCCGTCACGCCCGTACCTTTCCGAGCATCGCGAGCAGCAGTTGGGTGAGCGCCGCC
Source organism: Luedemannella flava (assembly GCF_039528515.1). Classification (NCBI taxonomy): domain Bacteria; kingdom Bacillati; phylum Actinomycetota; class Actinomycetes; order Micromonosporales; family Micromonosporaceae; genus Luedemannella; species Luedemannella flava. The sequence continues at coordinate 57,603 of NZ_BAAALT010000003.1, read as the reverse complement.
GAACGGTCGTCCACCCGGGGGAAGCGGTCCTTGTCGTGCATCGGCTTCAACTTGTCGTCCTTCGCGACCGGTACGGTGGCCAGCGGCGAGCAGAGGAAGAAGCGGATGTGCTGCCACTGCTTGTTGAGCACGTTGTAGACGGGTCCCCGCAGGCCCAGGCCGTACGTCAGGCCGCAGCCGACCGTCGACATGACCAGGTCCCGGGTGAGCATCCGGGTCGCCGAGCCGGCGAGCATCGACCCGTCGATGTGCGCGCCGATCGCGGGCACCTCGATGGCCAGCGGTGCCAGGTTCATGTTGCGGCCGCGGACGCGGACAACGTCGGCGTGGCCCTCGTGGGCCAGGTTCCAGAACGCCTCACCGTTGGAGTAGTGGTCGAGCAGGCCGTCCGCGACGTGCGCGGCGCGGTCCTCGCGGTCGGACTGCCGGGCGGTGCCCGTACCGTGGATGAAGGCGAGCACCTCGCCGGCCATGTCGTCCGCGCTCGTCATCCCCTGCGCCCAGCGGGCGGCGAGAAACAGCAGGTATGCCTTCGCGCCGTCCAGGACGAGACGGTCCGCGCCGAGTCTGTGCAGTGTACGGGTGCCCAGGGCCTCCCGGATCAGGTCGCATTTGGTGACCGCGATGAGCATCTCCAGCGAGCTGCCCCGCTCGGTCGTGAACAGGCCGTCCACCTTCGTCAGCTCGCGGCCGATGTCGCGCTGGATCTGGTCGCGCGTGGTCCGCACGACCCTCGCGTTGGACTGCCGGGTGGCTCCCGGCCGCAGGCTGCCCTCGAGCAGGTCGATCGACGAGGAGTAGGACTCCTCGTCCTCGACGCCGAGCCATTCCGCGGCCTGCGCCGCGACGGCCGGGTCGACCACCCACACCAGCGCGTCGTAGGCGCGCAGCTTGACGCTCTCCCGGCGGTTGTCGGTGTCCGAGGAGAACATCTCGCCGGGCAGGTCGGCCACCCCGGTCCAGCTGCGCCGCGGGCCGACGTCGGCGCGCAGGACGAGCGGCTGGCGCATGCCCCGGCCCCAGTTGTCGGCACGCTGATCGCCCGCCCGGACGGTGCGGCGGACCAGCTCCTGCATCGCGTCGTGCGCGTCGGGCAGCTCGTCGAGCAGGATGCCGGCGGGCGTGGCCCGGGTGTCGGTACCGGTGGCGGGGATGAAGTGGCCGCTGGACAGGGTCTGCGCGTACAGGCGGGTGCGTACCTGCAGCGGGGTCATCTCCAGCGGGCTCAGCGCGCGCAGCTGGATGCGGGGCGCCGCGCCGTCGAATATGAGGTTGTCGTAGTTGTCCAGGCTCTGGTTGAGGGTGCGCAGCAGCAGGTACGTCTTGCCGCTCGCCGGACCGCCGATCGCCGCGATCATGTTCCAGACGTCGATGCGCTCGCGCGGATCGGAGGCGTCGGCGTAGCCACCGTGCAGCAGCGGTGCCGCGTCGGGGAAAATGTGCCCGCCGCCGCACAGCAGGTAGATGTAGTCGACCTCGAGCTTGCTGAACGCGGGATTGGTGGAGCTGGCCGGCGGGTACTCGCCCTCGACCAACTGCACCTGCCACGGATAGCGGCCGTACCCGTCGGCCTGCCCGACCCGCAGCCGCGCGGTCGGGCTGACCTCGAACCGGCCGGTGCGCCCGTCGCGCGGCACGCTCGCGCCCAGCACCGCCCCGCACACCGGGCAGTGCCGCCCGAACCGGGTCAGCAGTTCGCTCTCGACGGGCTCCGGTGGGCGCTTGCGTGGACGCAACCGTGCCATGGTGCGGTGCAGCCAGCCCTTCACGTCAGCGCCTCGATACCGACGACAACGCCCACGAGTACGAGCGACAGCCCGAACCCGGCCGCCACACCGACCGCGGCGCCCCAGCGGTACCCGTTACGCCGGGCCGAACCGAGGTAGGCGGCGAGATACGGCTCGACGCGGTCGACGGTGGCCCTGCTGGCCTGGTCACCGAGCCGGAGCCAGTCGCCGAACGCCACGCCGAGCGCCGCGAAGCGGTCGGCCGATCCGCAGGCGGCGGCCACCCGCCGCCGCAGCCAACTTCCGGTGCCCATCACTTCCCCAACCCGTACGCGCTGTAGAGCAGGATCACGGTGACCGCCAGGATCGTGCCGGCGCTGGCGAGGGCCGTGCGCCGGGCCGCGTGGACGGCGACGCGCAGCGCGGCCGCCTCGACCACCTGGCAGCCGTGGCCGACCAGATCGAGCTTCACCACCGGCTTCTCCCTGGCCGTGCGCTGGATGGCCCGCAGCTCGTCGGAGAACCGGCGGACCTCGCCGGCCTCGGCGGCGGGCAGCGCGGTGCGCATCCCCGCCGTGGTGACGTGACAGCGCTTCTCGGCCTCGACGAGCCGGGCCAGCCAGTCGGCGGTGCGCCAGTTGACCGACTCGGCGACGGCCGGGTCGAGCGGCTCGAGGAGTACGTCGATGAGTGGCTGCCACGACCGGGTGGGCGTGTCCGGCCACTGCCGGCGCAGGATCTCGCGTACCTGCGCCGGATCGTCGGCCAGGCGGGGACCGTCGGGCTCGGCGGCGAGCAGGACGCCGTGCACCCACGCCACCCCGGTGATCGCGCCGAGCACCACCATGGCGAAGCCGAACCGGTCGTGGGCCAGCAGGCTGTTGGCGTCCAGCCGGTACGGCGGTTGGTGGGTGACCTCCAACGCCCGTCGCCACCTGCGCACGCGGGCGGAGGCGTAGTCGCCGTTGGACCGCACCAGGGTCGGCGCCACGTCGATGCCACTGGCCGCGTCGGCGTCCACGAGGACGTACTGGGACACGCCGCGTACCGGGTAGCGGCACATGTTGGCGGGCTTGATGTCGCAGTGCACGGTGCCCGACGCGTGCAGGGTGTCCAGCCCTTCGGCGACGTGCAGGAACTTCGCGAGCTGCTCGGTGGCCGGCTCGTCGCGCACCGGCTCCCAGTCCACCTTGTCCACCATCGGGGAGATCGCCAGCAGCGTGCGGCCCGCCTCCTCCGGATCGGCCGCGAACCAGGCCGGCAGCCGCTCCTGGGCCTGGCGCAGCAGCCGCTCGGGGTCAGCCGCGATGCGGGTGGCGACCGAGCCGTCGAAGCTCTCCTCCTCCAGGTCGCCCCGCACGATGTGGACCGGCACCACCGCCCACGGCGGCTTGATGCCCATCCGGACCGGGCCGGACACGCGGGCGTTGGCCTGCTGCACCGCGAGCGCCTGACGGCACAGGTACAGCCGCAGCGCCTCGGTGTCGCCCTGGTCGGCGCACCGGTAGATCTTCACGTGCCATTCGGGCCAGCCGCTGGATCCGGACGGCTCGTCGAACGCGACCGTGTACCGCACGTCGGCGTGCACGGTGCGCGCCTCCCTGCGGCCGGGCACGGTCACGGGGAACTCGGCCGGGCGGGTGTGGTCGGACTCCGGCTCGCCGACCTTCAGCCAGGCGCCCCAGCCGGGGCCCCCCAGGCGGATCTCCAGGTACTCCACGGGTCGGTCGGTCACAGTTCGGCCTCCCAGCCAAGGTGGTAGACGAGCCGGGTCCGGTCACCCGACACGACGTACTCGATGGTTCCCTCGCTGACGCACGGGTGGACCTGGCCGTGCGTGAGACGCTGGCCGTCGACCAGCACCGCGTACCGCGAGCGCACCGGCGAGCGCCGCCACGAGGCGACCCCCTGCCAGTACCGGATGTGCAACAGCGGCTGACGCGGTACCGCGCTGACGTAGTCGGGCAGGCTGACCGGCGGGCGCTGCCCGTCGCCGGGAACGTTGCGGCCGACGGGGATCCACACGTCGTCCGAGTCGAGGGCGAACGACCAGGGCTTCATGCCGGCGTACGTGAGCCGCAGCCACAACGGCGTGCGTACGCCCTCGACGTCGACGACCTCGACGACGTCGGGCAGGGTGTCGAAGTGCACCGCGCAGCCCGGCGGGTCGAGGTCGGGCTGCACGGTGAAGTCGACGTCGGCGACGGCGCCCAGGTCCCGGTCGAGGAAGTCGCCGACACGCTCGCGCACGTCGTCGCGGACCCCCGCCAACGACCGGTTGGTCAGCACGGTCACGGCGACCGTCCGGCCCGGCGTCCGTCCCGTGTGCAGCAGGACCTCGTCGCAGTACTCCTTGAGGCGCGCGTTGACCACACGCCACACCAGCGCCTCGTACGTCCTGTCCCCCGTCACCGCGCTCATACCCCCAGCGCCGCGCAGAGTCGCTGCACCACCAGGCGGGTACGGGCGCCGCCGGCCTTCTCGTCACGCGCCTCGATGACCACGGCGAACGCCACGGGACCGTGGGTGGCCGTGTTGACGAACCCGACCAGCCAGGAGTCGACGATCACGTACTGGCCGGCGGGCGCGCGCGTGCCGGCGGGCACCACCTCGTGCGTCCCCGTCTTCACCCACAGCTTCGTCTTGACGGCGGCGTCGAGGCCTGCGGCGGTCCCGTCGACGGAGGTCCCGCTCAGCGCGCGGGTCAGCTCCTGCGCCACCGCGGGGTCGACGGCGGCGATCGTCCTGCCGACCGGGTGCTCGACCTTTCCGGAGCCGGGGTGGCGCACCGAGCGCAGCAGGGTCGGTGCCACGGTCGTGCCGCCGTTGGCGATCGCGGCCAGCACGGTCGCCATGGCCATCGGCGTGCCCTGCACATCCTGGCCGCCGAGCGTGTTGTTGCCGATCGCCACGCCGTCGACGTCGGCGGGCACGCAGGACTCGACCGTTCCGGCGCCACGGTGGGCGAGGAACGCGGGCTTCTCGTCCCGGCACGCGCCGACGGTCATGCCGAATCTGCGGGCCTGCTCGGCGATCGCGGGCCAGCCGAGGCGGGCGGCGAGGGTGACGAACGCCGTGTTGCAGGAGACGGCGAGCGCCCTGGTCAGGGTGATGGTGCCGGACTCGCCGCCGGGGCAGGCGCCGCCGCCGGCGTTATGGATGACCACCTCGGGTGCGAGCGGAACGGTCAGGGGTGCGTCGAGCTCGTCGTCGGGGTGGCCGCCCCCGCTCAGGTACGCGGCCGCGATGACCACCTTGAACGTCGAGCCGAGCCCGTACCACTTGCCGACGGCCCGGTTCACCTCCGGCAGGGGCAGGTCGACGTCGCGGCCGCCGCCCACGTACCGGCGCAGCGCCGCCAGGCCGTCCGCGTCGCCGGGCGCGCCGGGGATGATCACCGACCACCGCCAGCAGTCCGGGTCGGGCTCGCCGCTGTCGGCGGCGTCCTCGCAGGTGGTGTCCTTGACCGAGCCGTCGAGGCGCTCCCCCTCCAGCGGCCCGTAGTACTGGTGTTCCTTGAGGAACTGCTCGGCCGCGTCGGTGGCCTTTGCGTCCTCGGCATCGCCGGCGGCGGGTTCGGCGTAGCCGGGCACGGTGGCGGAGGCGAGGACCCGTCCCGTGGCGGCCTCGATGGCCACGACGCCGCCGGCCATCGGCGGCGCGGCGGCCGTGCCGTCCGAGCGCAGCGCGTCGGCGAGGGCGTGCTGCAGTGCCGGGTCGATCGTCAGGTCCAGCACGCCGTCGGCCTCGGGATCCTCCGACGGCGCGGCCAGCCGCTTGGCGAGCGTCGTCCCGGCGGTCTCCTGCGTCACGTCGGCGTACGACTGGTCGAGCAGCCCGACGCCGCCGTCGCCGACCTTGAGCAGGCCGCTCAGGTCGGCCAGCGTCAGCCCCGCCTGCGGAGTGCCCTCGAACGTCCAGGCCGCCGTGCCCCGGTCCTGGACCAGCACGGTCCCGTCGCCGAGGCGGACCTCCACCCGGGTGCGGTCGAACGCCAACCGGTCCGTCGAGCAGCGCGCCGGGTCCGGCGGCGCGGAGCGGAGCCCGTCGTGGGTCGCCTCGCGCACCCGGCACGCGGGCCGGGTCTCGTCGTAGGCCGTGGGCAACGGAAGACCGGGCTTCTGGTAGGGCACGACCGTGATCACGGCGGCGCACGCCAGGCACACCGTGAGCGGCACAACGACCGCGAGCCGGCCGGGGCGGGCCATCGTGGGCGCCTGGACCGGCCGCGCGGACGGCACCCTCGACGCTGCCGTCGCCAGGCCGGTGCGGCTCGCGATGACGACGACGACGGCGATGCCGGCGAGCAGGGCGAGGGTCCACTGGCCGCCCCGGGACAGGAACGGCGCGGGGATGCCCGAGTGCGGGATGACGTTGACCGTGGCCAGAAAGACGAACAGGTAGTTCCCCACGATCATGGACGCGAGCCCGGCCGTGAAGAACCCGAACCACAGCTGTCCCTGCCGGCGCCCCGCGCGCCCGTCCGGGGCGCGGGCACGGCCGGACCGCGCGGCCTGACGCAGGGCCGCGCCGAGCATGACCACCAGTACCGAGATCAGCAGCACGGCGACGCCGCCGAGCTTGTTCCACACCACGGCCAGGATGAAGTCGGTCTGCCCCGCCGGCACCATGCCCGACGCGGTGTCGCGCAGGCCCCGCCCCCACAGCCCGCCGTCGGCGACGGCCGACAGCGCCCGGGCGACCTGCGAGTGCTGGCTCTCCAGGTTCGCGGCCAGCGACTGCTGGCAGTAGATCTCCCCCGTCGGCGACGGCTTCGCGCCCCCGGGCACCGCGCACCCCGCGTCCCACCGGTACGCCCACGGGTCGGCCCACACGGTGGCCCGCTCCTGGATGTAGCTGGTGCCGAGCACCACGACGGTGCCGGCGGTGCCGACCAGGACGAGGGCCGCCCAGATGAAGACCCGGTAGACGCTCAGCGACCGGGTCAGCCGCCGCCACACGGTGGCCGGGGAGAACGTGCCGTCCTCGGTGAGGTCCGGCGAGCGGCGCACCGAGTCGCTGGTCGCCGCCCAGGTCACGCCGAACGTGGCGGCCAGTGCCGGGATCACGGTGCCGAAGTCCCGCCGTACCGCGCAGGTCGCGGCGACCGCCACGAACAGCCCGACGGGCAGCAGCATGTGCCGCAGGTCCACCCACATGACCCGCGCCTCGCCGCGGGACACCAGTCCCCGGGCCAGCCGCCGCCCGAACCCGATGATGTCGACCCGCCCGGTGGCGTTGAACCGGTGCCCGTACCGGGCGACGAGCGCGGCGAGCACCGCGATCAGCACGATCAGCCCGACCTGCGGCGTCGCCACGCCGAGGATCGTCAGGTGCGCGCTGCCGGTCGTCGGGCCGAACACGGGCGCGATGAACAGGGCGAGCGCCACCAGGGCGCCGCCCGTGATGGTCCGTCCGGTCACCTCGGGAAGCCCGCCCCGACGCGCGCGCCATCGGGCGACCCGCCCGTCGAGCGACCGGCGGACCCGCGCGACGGCGCCGCGTCCGGTGCCCGTACCCGTCGCGAACCAGGCCACGGCGAGCGCGGCGGCGGCCACGACCAGCGGGTACCCGACGGCGTCGCGGGCCTGCAGCCAGGCGTCGGCGGCCAGCCCCGCCCCGAACGGCGAGTCCGGGTCGCTGACGATCACCAGGCGTACCAGCAGCAGCGCGCCGATCTCGTTGAGCAGCGCGGTCAGCAGCACCACGGCGACGGTCGGCCCGCTGAGCACGGTGCCGGCCCGCCGCGCGGCCCGCCCGAGCACCGCCAGCGACACGGCGGTGAGCCCGACGATGGCCGCCAGGACCAGCATGATCCAGATGGTGTCGGTGGACCGGCTCAGCCAGAACCCGGCCGCGACCAGCACCTGCGCCAGCACGAACGGCGCCGCCGCCCGGGCGACCGGCCCGGCACCGTCGTGGCGGGCGTCGACGAACACGGGCCGGGCGAGCAGCCGCCAGCACAGCACGGCCGTCACCACCATCCCGGTGAGTACCGGCACGTTCGTACCAGCCGGGCCGGTGAGCCAGTCCGTCACGTCGCGCAGGTCCCCTCCGCCGTGGCCGGCTGCCGCACCGGCGTAACGGTCAGAGACCATATTGGAGGGTGGAAACGCCTCACAATCGTTCGCTAGCCGGGGTTGCGGGCCCAAGCCGGCCGCTCGCCACGCCCCGAACGGCCGCCCGCGATGGACGGTCGGCCATTTATAGCGACTCTCAAGCCCGTTCGACCGGGGACGCCGGCAGGGACCTCGGGGTCGCCGGAGAGCATCCGCGCCGGTACGTTACCCGCCGTACCCCTACACACCGTGAGGGTACGGGGGGAGGAGCCATGACCGAACGTAGCGACGGACAGATCACCGTCTCGGGCCTGACCAAGGTGTACCGGAAGGTCCGGGCCGTCGATGATCTGTCATTCACCGTCGCTCCCGGCCGGGTCACCGGTTTTCTGGGACCGAACGGCGCCGGCAAGACGACAACGCTGCGCATGCTGCTCAATCTGGTCACACCGACCAGCGGCACCGCGACCATCGGCGGGCGACACTACGCCGACCTTGAGGACCCGATCCGTGCCGTCGGCGCGATTCTCGAGGCGTCCGGGGCCCACCGTGGCCGCACGGGCCGCGCGCACCTCAAGATGCTGTGCTACGCCGCCGGGATCCCGGCCTCGCGCGCCGATGACGTGCTGAACCTCGTCGGGTTGACCCCGGCCGCCAAGCGGAAGTTCAAGGGCTACTCCCTCGGCATGCGCCAGCGTCTGGGCATCGGCGCGGCCCTGCTCGGCGACCCGCAGGTCCTCATCCTCGACGAGCCCGCCAACGGCCTGGACCCCGAGGGCATCCGCTGGATGCGCGACCTGCTCAAGGGACTGGCCGACGAGGGCCGCACCGTCCTCGTCTCCAGCCACCTGCTGTCGGAGATGGAGATCCTGGCCGACGACCTGGTCATCATCGCCGCGGGCAAGCTCGTCCGGCAGGGCACCGTCACCGACATCATCGACTCGATGGGCGCGGCCCAGCTGCGCGTGCGCACCCCGAAGCCGGACGAGCTGATCGCCGCGCTCGACCCGGCGACGGTCGTCCGCCGCAACGAGGACGGTGCGCTGCTCGTCTCCGGCGTCGACGCCCGGACACTGGGCGACCGGGCACTGGAGGCGCGGGTGCCCCTCTACGAGCTCGTCGCGGACAAGCCGGACCTCGAGAACGTGTTCCTCCAGCTGACCGCGGGAAAGGCGGCGATCCGATGACCACCACCGTTGAACGTCCCGCCATCCCCCGGGCGGGTACACCCGGCCTGCGCTTGATCCACAGCGAGATCTACAAGATCTTCTCGACCAACACGTGGTGGCTGTTCGGCATCGCGTCCCTGGTCATCAGCGGGCTCGCGCTGTGGGCCAACCTCGCCGAGGCGAACTACAGGCTCGACGAGGCGCTCAACCCCATGCCGTTCGAGGCGCCGGAGGGCATGCCCCCCGAGGACCTCGCCCAGATGCAGGCGCAGTGGGCGGCCGACCACGACGTGCACGCCCAGGTCATCCAGGCGGCGGGCGGTATCTACACGTCCGGCCAGTTCTTCGGGCTGCTCCTGGTGTTCCTACTGACCGCGCTCATCATGACGAACGAGTTCCAGTACCAGACGGCCACCGCCACGTTCCTCACGACGCCGCGCCGCACGCGGGTCATCGTGGGCAAGCTCATCGCCGGCGTCAGCCTCGCCATGTTGTTCTGGTTCGTCACCGAGGCCATCGACATCATCAGCGGCCTGCTGTTCTTCAACGCCAAGGGCGTGGGCAACGGCCTGGACGAATGGTCCGTGCAGCGGGCGATCCTGTTCAACGCGCTGGCGTACCTGATGTGGGCCATCCTCGGCGTCGGCCTCGGGACGCTCATCCGCAGCCAGATCGGCTCGATCGTCACCTGCATGGTGGTGTACCTGGTCGGCTTCGCCGGCACGATCCTCGTGTTCCAACTGATCCACGAGTACCTCATCAAGCGCGACTGGGTCCTCACCGCCGCAGTGTCGATGCCCCCCATCGCCTCCCAGATCATGATCTCCCCGACGAAGCTGTACGAGGAGGCTGCTACCTGGTGGGTCGGCGTGCTGGTGATGCTCGCCTGGTCCGTCGTCGCCGGCGGCATCGGGGTCCTGCTGACCCGCCGCCGCGACATCTCGTAGGACAACCACCCGCTCCGGGCCGCCCGACAACGGCGACCCGGAGCGGGCACATCACCCTTCGGCCCGCGGCGGTGCCGGCCCGGGGGCCAGGTCGAGGACGAGCAGTCCACGCGTCGTGCCGACGCCGACCAGGTTCTCGGAGGCGGCTACCGCCCGCACGTCGCCGAGTACGTCGATGCGGCGCACGTCATCGTCGTCGTCGAGGCTGCGGCGCTCGACCGCCGTTCCGCCGGCCACCACGAAGCTACGGTCCGTCAGGTGCAGCGCCAGCGCGTCCACCCGATGATCGACGTGCATGTCGCGGATGACGGCCGGCTCGCGTCCGCGGCGCAGCCGCCACCCCCGCCGGTGGCCGGCGTCGAGTTGCCAGAGCAGGAGGGAACCGTCGCTGCCGGCGGACATGGCCACCGGGTGACCGTCAACCTCACCGATGGCCACGGCGGTGACGTCCACGATGTGACCCGTCAGTGGGTCGCAGAGCGGCTGGCCGGTGCGCAGGTCCCAGACGCGGACGGTGTGGTCGTCACCGCCTGAGACGGCGATCGGAATGTCATCGAGTTGGCCGATCGCCACCGCCTGCACGCCGCTGGTGTGGCCGGTCAGGGCGGCACCCATGGCGGCGCCGGTGACGAGGTCCCAGACGCGCAGGGTGTGGTCGCGGCTGCTGGAGACCGCGACCGCGCGGTTGTCGGCCAGCCCGACGGCGAGCGCGACGACGTCGTCGCTGTGTTCGCGACGCGGCGGGCTGAGCGGCGAACCACTGGCGGGGTCCCAGGTCCGGACGGTGTGGTCCTGTCCGGCCGAGAGGAGCATCGGCCGGTCGCCGACCTGAGCCACGGCGACGGCCTCCACCACGTTGGTGTGACCGACGATCGGTCGGCCGACCGGGGCGCCGGTGGCGAGGTCGAAGATCCGCACGGCGTCGTCGGCGCCGCCGGAAACCAGGATGGGGCTGTCATGGAGCCTGCCGATCGCGACCGCCCGCACGTCGTGCGCGCCGCCGACAGCGGCCCGCGATATTGCCGTCCGCGTGGTCAGGTCCCATACCCGCAGCGTGCGGTCGTGGCTCCCGGAGACGCAGACAGGGCGCTCGGCCACGTGGGTGACAGCGACTGTCCGTACCCCCGCCGTGTGCCCGCGCAGGGGTTTGCCGACCAGGCGTTGGGAGAGGTCCCAGATCCGGACCGACTCGTCGTCGCTGCCGGACACGGCGACCGGCTGGCCGGCAAGCTCGGTGACGGCAAGTGAGTACACGGCCTCGGTATGGCCGGCGAGCGGTCCGCCGATAGGGCTTCCGGTGCGCAGGTCCCAGATCCGGACCGTACGGTCAGCGCCGCCGGAGATCACCACCGGCTGGCCGTCCAGCACGCCGAGCGCCACGGCCCAGACCGCGCCGGTGTGACCGGTCAGTGGGTCGACGATCGGGCGCCCCGTGGTGAGATTCCAGACCTGCACGGTCGCGTCATGGCTACCGGACAGCGCGATCGGACGGCCGCCGAACTCACCGAACGCCACGGCGGTCACCCCGCTGGTGTGCCCGACGAGCGGGTCACGCGCCGGTATCCCGGTGGCGAGGTCCCACACGCGGACGCTGTGGTCGTCGGCGCCGGAGACGACGATGGGGCGGCCGCTCAGCTCGCCGAGCGCCACCGACCAGATCCAGCCGGTGTGTCCGGTGAACGGTTCTCCGATGGGACGCTGGGTCTCCAGGTCCCAGACCCGGATCCGGTGGTCGGCGCTGCCGGACACCGCGATCGGGCGGCCTCTCAGCCGGCCCCACGCAACCGTCCAGATGCCACCCTGGTGGCCGGTCAACCGACGGCCGACCGGATAGCCGGTGATGAGGTCCCAGATCCGCAGGCTGTAGTCGGCGCTGCCGGAGACCGCGACCGGGTTGCCCTTCAGCGTGCCGCAGGCGACCGACATCACGGAGTCGGTGTGTCCGGTGAACGGGCGCCCGATGTGGCGCTCGACGGAGTCCCATACCCGCACGGTGTGATCGTGGCTGGCGGAGACCGCGACGGGGTGACCGCTGAACTGGACCAGCGCGACCGAGGTGACACCGCCGACGTGGCCCACGAGCGGGTCGCCGATTCCCGTCGCGGTGGTGAGGTTCCAGACGCGGATCGTGTGGTCGCGGCTGCCGGAGACGACGACGGGCATGCCGTCGAGTTCACCCGACGCCAGCGCGGTCACGCCGTCGGTATGTCCGCCCATGGGCGTACCGACCGGGGCCCCGGTGACGACGCTCCAGACGCGGATCGTGTGGTCGTCACCGCCGGACACGACGACCGGCTGGCCGTCGATCTCGCTGAGCGCCACCGCCGCGACGGCGCCGCGGTGGCCACTGAACGGGTTGCCGACCGGCTGAACCGGCTCACCGGTGAGCAGGTTCCACACCCGCACCGTGCCGTCCCGACTCGCGGAGACGGCGATGGGGTCGCCGTCGAGGGCTCCGATCGCCATCGACGTGACGCCACCGGTGTGGCCGACCAGGGGGTCGTGGAGGGCTCGCCCGGTGCGCGCGTCCCAGACACGTACGGTCCAGTCGTCACCGCCGGAGACGATCATCGGGTCCGCGGCCGGCCCGCCGACAGCCAGCGACAGGCCGCCCGCGGTGTGGCCGACCAGCGGGTTGCCGATCGCCGTACCGGTGCGCAGGTTCCAGACCCGGACCGTGCGGTCGTCGCTGCCGGTGACCGCGATCGGGATGTTGCCGAGAATGCCGGTCGCGACGGCGGTGATGCCGCCGGTGTGGCCAGTGAGCGGCTCGCCCACCGGCTTCCCGGTGGCGAGGTCCCAGACGCGGACGGTGTGGTCGTCGCTGCCGGACACCACGATCGGCCGCCCGTCCAGCCGGCCGACCGCCACGGACATCGTCCCGGCGGCGTGTCCGGTCAGGGTGCGGTGCGGCATCGGCGGCCGCCAGTTGGCCCACGGCACGGACCACGGGCGGCTCGTGCCGCTGCCCGCGAGCGCGTCGGCGAGCGCCGGCGGGCCACCACAGCGCGCGGCCAGCTCCAGATAGGCGGCGTGTTCGGCGGGCGGCGTCGTCCGCATACGGCCCATGGCCCGTCGATAGGCGTCGGCTGCCGCCCGGCCCTCGGCCGACTCGGCTGAGTCCAGGGCCGCCCGGACCTGCGGGAGGGGCGTGGCCAGCAGGAACCCGACGTCGGTGAGCAGATCGTCAACGCGGCGCGCGGGGATGGCGTGGCCGGCGAGGTGGTGGCGCGCATAGGGGTGGGCGCGGCCCCAGTCCGGACTTCCGTCGTCGCGTCGTGGCACGTATTCGGCGACCACCTGCATGATCGCGGCATGGTCGGATCCGGCATCCCGACCGTCGTCGAGGCACGGTGCCAGCGCCCGGTTGGCGAGCCGGTAGACGGACCGGTCGCCGGACCGGCCCTCGGTGACGTACCTGCCGGCCGCGTCACGCAGCCACACCAGGTCCTCGTTGCTGTACCGGGCGTCGCTGGCCAGCGCGATGGCCAGTCGGGGCCACAGGTCCTCCCACGGCAGGCCCGGCCCCTGGACGTAGACAAGGGGCAGAAGCAGATCGGCGGCCCGTCGGGCGTCCGGGCCGAGCCGACGCTGCAGGTCCTGGTACACCGCGTCGCGCAGGGTGTGCGGAAGTTCCTTGTGCCACTGCGGTGCGACCCCCGGCGTAACACTGGCCGCCGTGGTCTGAGCGACGACCTGGGCCATGAGGAACGAGGAGCCGGAGGCCTCGACAATCGCGCGGGCGGTCTCGGTGACCACCGCTTCGGCCGCGGTCCGATAAGGACTGTCCGGGTACGCCTCAACGAGCACCGTACGGACGAGAGCGTCCATGCCGGCGGGGTCGGCGTATCCGGCCGCATCAAGATCAATAACTTCGACGTCGGGGCCGAGCACGGGTGCCAGATACGCGCGGGCACCCACCAGCAGGCGCAGCGCGGCTGAGGGGTCGTCGGCGAACGGGCGCAGCACATACCGGGTGAGCTCGGCCGGGTCGAGGGCCTCATCGACCCCGTCGACGAGGATCGTCACCATGCGCCGCGCGGCGATGAGCGCGTCGACCAGGTCACCGACGGTAGCGGCCGGGATCTCGACCGCCGCGGCGATGTCGGCGAAGACATCCTCGGCCGACCGGTGCGCGGCGTCGATCACCGCCGGGATCCGACCGGTGACCGGCATGGCCGCGTCCGGCAGCGGGTCCAGGGGGACGGCGGCACGGCGGGCCGGGTCGGACAGCGCCGCGAGGACCGTCAGCACCGCCGTCTTGCCGGAACCGGGTTCGCCTGCCACCACGCACGGATGGTTGGAGGTGATGAGCCAGTGACACAGGTCGGTCAACGCCCGGCTGCGGCCGACGAACGACTCGATCGCCGGCGCGAACCGGCCGGAGTCGTCGGCCGACCATCGCGCACGGTCGCGCCACAACTCGTCCTGCCGTCGCACATCGACGCCGGCCAGACCCGGTTCGTACCGGGGATTGGGCAGGAAGCCCGCTGGTTCCTCCGCGCCCGCCAGGTGGCAGGTGACCGTCTGGGCGGCGGGCTGCCGCGGGTCGGCCCGCATGACGCGCACCAGGGTCTCCAGCCGCAGTTCGGGTTGTGAGTAACCGCCGCTCGCCAGGTGGTCCGCCGCACGGGCGAAGGCAGCCGGGAACGCGTGCGGCCACTCGCTGTCCGCGGCGCTCGTCGCCACCACGACCACGAGGCGCGCTCCCGCAGCGTCCACGTCGGACAACCACTGGGGAACCTCGGCGCGTACGACCTCCGCAACCTGCGCGGCGCACCAGATGTCCAACATGAGGGTCACGCAGCGAACGGGGGTACCGTGCACCAGCTCCTCGACGAGCCGCCCGGGCGCGACGCCCCCGCTGACGCCCCCCTCGGGCGGCCGGAGGACGAACCCGCCACCTCCGGCAACGTCGCCGCGCCCGGCAAGGTGGACGACGATCCGGTCCCGCGGGTCACGGTCGGCGGCGGTCGCGAGGCCCCGCACGGCCGCAGCGGCGCGCGGAGACCCGCCGAGATCCAGGATTGGCACGTGGCGGTACCCGAAGGTGCTCGTGAACAGGTGCGCCATGGACTCGGCACCACCGAGGTCGGCGCCGCCGTCGCCACCACCCGGGCCGGGGCCGGCGGTCAGCAGAATCCGGTCGCCGCCGGCGGCCGCCACTCCCCCAGCGGTCACAAGATCACCCGACTCGCGGCCACGGCAGCAGAACTCGATCGCACCCCCGTGCGCCCCCATCCGCAACGTGGCAGTTTACTACCTCATTCAGACGTAACGTGACCAATGATACGATTGTACGTACATGGCCATTCCCCGGCAGTCACATCGATGGGTATGACGCATACCCGCCGGCGACCTCATCGGGGACGAGTCCGGAAATGTGTGGGTGACCAACCCGGCCAGCTACGTGACGGTCGAAGTGCCCAGGCCCGGGTGCCGTTGGCCACTGTGCAGCGGATGGTGACCGGAGGTGTACTGGCCGCGGAGGCATGAGATGAGCGCTGGTACGCGGGTTGGTCGACTGCTCGGGCAGCCCGTTCCTGGTCACCAGGTCCGCATGGCACCGATCGAGCGGGCCCGCCACTATCAGAATCTGGCCCGCGAGCACCCGGACGAGAAGACCTTCTGGCTGTGCCGGGCGTCGTACTTCGGTCGCCTCAGCACGGCACTGGCCAGCAGCAGCGTCGCACCGCGATAACCACGACCCCGGTGGCCTATCCCGGCCGGCGCAGCTACGACCTGCGCGGTGGGCGTTCAGCCGTGTTGGTGACGGGCGAGTTCGGTACGGGAGCGCACGCCCAGCTTCGCGTAGATGCCGGTGAGGTGGCCCGCGACGGTCTTCACGCTGAGGAACAGCTGGTCGGCGATCTCCTGGTTGGTGAGGCCCTCGCCCACCAGTCGCGCGATCTGGCGTTGGGTGCCGGTCAGGTGCGACGTCGGTTGGCGCCCGCCGATACGCGTCAGCTCCGTAGCCGACCGGGCCGACCAGGCACCCGCCCCGAGCGTGTCGAAGATGTCCCGGGCCTCGTGGAGACGGTCACGGGCCGCGCGCTTCTGCTTACCCCGGCGGAGCACGGTGCCCAACGCCAGCAGGGTCCGGGCACGCTCGAACGGCGTGCCCAGCTCGTCGGCGACGGCGAGCGAGGCAGCCAGGGCGCTCGTCGCCGCCGGCAGGTCGCCGCGCGCGGCCCGCACCAGCGCCGCGCCCCGGTTGGCGGTCATCATCGCGGCGGGACGGTCGAGCGCGGCGGCGGAGCTACGCAGCTCCTCGGCCAGCGCGGCGGCTCCGTCGAGATCGCCCAGTTCCACCATCGCGTCGATGTCGTACCAGACGAGGTGCGGTCGCACGGCGGCCCGGATGCCCATGTCGCGCAGTTCGCGGATGAGCGGGCCGAGCACCTCGTGCGCGGCCCGCGGGTCGCCGAGGCTGTAGGAGAGAAAACCACTGATCGACCGGGCCCAGCACGCGGGGTATCTGAGGCCGGAGTCGGCGAGCATGGACAGGTGCTCCGCGATGTGCGTGCGCGCTGTGTCCGCCTCGCCGAAATGTGCTTCCACCAGGGCTGCCGCGTGAAGGGCTGAGCCCAGCTGAAGCACGGAGGGCAGTCGTCGGGCCCGGTCCAGCGCGTCGGTGGCCAGACTGCGGGCCTGTTGCCACCGGCCGGCCACCAGCTCGGCGTGCGCGAGGTAGCTGGCAGCCCAGATCTGGCCCAGTTCATCACCGTGCGCGACGGCCCGGCCAAGGACTCGTTCCAGGCGGGCAACGGCGTTGACCGGGTTGCCGACGGTGTAGTCGGCGACGGCGAGGAAGCCGTCCGGATCATGGTGGGCGGCGGTGACCGCCGCGCCCCGCGCCAACTGGTCGAGCTGATGCCACATCGGCGCCGGTATCGCGCCGTCCAGGAGCAGGATCGTTCCGGCATAGGCCGTCAAGGACTCGAGCAGCACGTTCTTCCCGCCGGCAGCGCGGGCCCACCGCAACGCGTTGTCCGCCACCTCGAGCGAGCGGGACATCCGGCCCTGCAGCCGGTACAGACCTGCCAGCTTGCGCTCGACCGTCGCCTGCATGGGCGGATCATCGGCCGCGTCGACCAGCGCCGCCTCCAATATGGACACCGCGCTGTCCGTGTCACCGTCGAGGTGGGTCAACATGCCCAGCCGCCAGCGCAGCTCTGCGTGCGCACCACCGGCTGGCGCGAGGTCGAGGGCGGCGGCCAGTCTCTGGCGGCCACGCGCCACGTTCCCCGCGGTCACATGGTGGTACGCCGCCGCGCTCAGCCGACGACAGACGCCCACGACGTCCGCTGCCGGCGTCAGCCGGGCGGCCGCCTCGGCCAGTTCGGCGGCGATCTCCGGGGCGCCCCGCGCGCGGGCGGCGTCGGCTCCCCGCTCGATGTCGGCCGCCGTGGCGGCATCCGGACCGTCGGCGGCCTCGGTGAGATGCCTGGCTCGCTCCTCCGGGTCGGCGACGACTGCGGCGATCCGACGGTGCAGGTCACGACGCTCCGACGCGGTGAGGCGTGCCCGGGCCGCCATGCCGAGGAGTGGATGAACGAAGCGCAGCCGGCCCTCCACCACGGACAGCACGCCGGAGTCCAGCGCGGGCCGCAGGTCCTGCGCAGCGGCCGTGCCCAGCGCGGCGCCGATGCCGGCCACCGTGGGATGTCGCATCGTGGCCACCGCGGCCAACGGCAGGGTGACCTGCGCGGAGAGCCGGTCGAGCCGGCCGGCGAGGAGCGTGTGAAGCTTCGGCGGCAGCGTCCACCACGACTCGTCCTGCGCCTGTGCCGACTGATGCGCGGCGAGTTCCAGCGCGTACATCGGATTGCCGCCCGCGACCGTGACCAGCCGCGACACGGTCGCGCTCGGCAGGGTCGCGGTCGAGTTGAGCCGCACGATCGCGGCCAGCGTCTCGTCGGCCAGCGGTTGCAGGGCCACGCGCGTGTGGCGTACGCCAACCAGATCGACCGGATACGGGTCGTTGGGACTCTCCGTGCGCCGGGTCGCCAGCAACCCGACCGCCGTTCCCTCAAGCCGGCGGAGCGCGAAGGCCAACGCCCGTCCCGTCGGCGGATCGAGCCACTGTATGTCGTCGATGACGAGCAACGTGAACGCGTCGCGGGCCAACAGTTCCAGGCTGGTCAGCAACGCCCGGCTCACCGCGTGGAGGTCGATGATGTCCCGGCCGGCGTCCGACAGCAGCAACGCCACTTCGAGCGCCCGTCGTTGGGGCGCGGGGAGCAGGTCGAGCACCTGGGTGGTGTACGGGCCGAGCAGGTCGATCAGGCCGGCGTAGCCGAGGCCCGACTCGGCCTGCACGCACCTCGCACGTAGGACCCGCGCGCCGTGCGCGGCCGTGACGACCTCATCGAGCAGGACCGTCTTGCCGATGCCCGCCTCGCCCTCGATCGATACGGCGAACGGAACGTCGTTGCGGCCCAGTTCGGCCAGCAGGCGGGCCGTCTCGGCCGCACGGCCGATGACCGTCACCATGCACCCGCCCTTCCCGTCGCCGTCAGCATCCATTGTGTCCTCCTGCTCGAAGCGGGTCAGCAGACGCGAAGGGCAATGTCGCGAACTTCTTCCGATTTCTCGCGACCGCTCCGTCCGTACCGTCGGTCGCAGCGGGACCCACTCCGACGCACGAATTGAGGATCCGTGAGAATGCCCCAGACGCAGCCGCCACCTGCTGTCTCCGGTACGCCCGGCGCCTTCCACACCGTCGGCACGACCGGACCGGTCGACGGTGAATGGCAAGGCTCGGTCAAACGGGCCACCGCGCTGGCCGGGCTCAGCTCGGTCGCCGACATCGCGGCCGTCGCACAACTGCTGACCACCGGCTCACGCATCGGCGTACTCGTCGCCGGGCTGTTGTCGGTCCTCGCCGGCTTCCTCGGGTTGGTGCACCTGCACGGCCGTCCGGTCGGGCGCCGGGCGCTTCTGATGGCGTTGCTCATCACGATCGGTGCCGGCACCTCCGGCGCGGTCCTCGACCGCTACTGGACCGGCGGCCCGGTCACGGCGGCCACCGGCCATGGCGGCCAGGCCAGCGGCGAGCCGACCGGAACGGGCGTTGCCACGCCGACCCTGATGGCCACCTCTGGCGCCGCCGACACGACAGGCGCCCCGAGCACCACCCCGGCAGTCGACCCGCCGTCGAAGGGCGCCGTCCTGCGTACGGCCGTGGTGACGCTGCAGGACCAGGACTACCTCGACGCCGAGACCGGCATGATCGGCGAGGTGCGCCCCGGGGCCGACCTCTGGTGGGTAGCGGACGGCCGCGAGCTGTGGACCGCCGTCGGCGGCAAGTACCCGATCACCCGAATCAGCGCGAAGCCGGACCTGCGCGGCTGCGTCGCCGAGCTGGAGTCCCACGACTACGACCTCATCGAGGTCGGACAGATGCGGGCCGGCGACTGGGCCTGCGCGCGCTCCGCCGAGGGCAACGTCATCGCCATCCAGATCCGCGCGGTCCCGGGCGGCGACGCGCCACTGACCATCTCCTACACCGTCTGGCAGCAGTAGCACCCCGACCAGCACGCAGATCGGAGCGCATCGTGGCACGTCACCTTCGGAAAGCCCTCACCGTACTGACCGTCGCCCTCATCGGCGTGGTCGCCCTGCCGCCCGGCACGGCGGCCCAGGCCGGAACGGCAGTCGTGCTCACCGCCATGCAGCGGTGCCAGCAGGGCGGGGCGCCGGACGTCGTCGAGTACACCAACCACTGGGGCGGCATGGTCGGCGCCGGCTTTCCCAACGTCACCGAACCGGACAACGAGATCCTCCCCGGCGACGTGGTGCGGGTGACCGTCACCGGCACCATGACGTACGACAGTTCCGGTACGGGGGTCGGCCCGTACGGCATCGGACTGGTCGCGCCGTCGACGTGGCCGTTCCCGGGGCTGTACGAGTACAGCTCGGTGGCCCGGTGGAACAACAAACCCGGCGGTTGGGTCGGCAGCCCGATGATGACCGGCACGCTGAGCAGCTGCACCGCCGCGCCCACCGGCTATCCCGTCCGCCTGCTGTACTACGTCAACGACCCCAACTACGCCGACAACTCCGGCGCCTGGACGATCCGCACCGAGGTGTTCAGGGCACCGGGCCGGGTGACGATCGAAAAGCTCGAGGTGACACAGGGCGTACAGACGCCCGACGCCGCCGTGCCGATGATCGCCTACAAGCGCACCTTCGTCAGGGCCTACGTCAAGGGGTTCGACGACGGGTTGGGGCCGCTGTCCGGCGTCACCGCCACCCTGACCGTGGAGGGACAGACGGGGGTCACCTATCCGCTGGTCAACACCACGATCACCGCGTCGTTCACCGGCAGCGACCGGCAGAGCCTCACCAACAGCTTCCTGTTCGAACTGCCCCGTCCCTTCACCAACGCGGGCAGCCGACGGATCACCGTGACCGTCATACCGCCCGCCTCGCGCGGCGGGGGATGGCAGTCGGTGCGCTCGCGGCCGGTCGCCTTCGGGCCGAACGGAGCACCGGTCGTGATCAACCTGACCGCCGCGCGGATCGGCTGGACCAACATCCCACCCGCGATGCAGGCCCAGGTCGGCCTGACCGGCCCGGTCTGGCCGGCCCGACGGGCCTCGGTGTGGTACCAGCAACGGGCGACAGCCGAGAACGCACTGCCCATCTCGAGCCTCAACATCAACGATCTGACGTGGGTGGACCAGGCCTACGCCCTGTTCGACTGCAAGGCCGTCCTCGGCGCCGACGGGCGCTGGAGTTGCCCCGGCTACCTCGACGTGCGGTCGTGGACCGAGGCCAAGGTCGACGCCCTGTGCCCGAACGGTGGCTGCTGGCTCGCCGTCATGCTGCCCGAACTCGACGACGGCCACCACGGCAATCACAAGACCACCTCGAAGGGCAACCATGCCATCACCCTGCTCGGTGAACGCGTCCCCAGTGAGCAGGGCCTCACCCTGGCCCACGAAATCGGACACGGGCTCGGGCAGGCACACACCTGGCTCAACGCCGACTACCCTCGCGCCGACGGAGGCCTCGGCCCCTACGTTGGACTGCGTTACTCGCCGACCTACTCCCTGGTCTCCGGTCAGGACACGACGGGACGCACCACCGCCTACGACGTGATGTCATACGACAGCCCGGCCTGGACCTCGCCGTACAGTTACTGTCGGATGCTGCCGATCGCTACCGGCAACCGGTTGAACTGCTGGTACATCCCGCGATGAACGCCAGGCTCCCCGCCGAGGTTCAGGCGGGGAGAAGCTGGAAGCCCAGGTGTTCCTGGAGCGCTGCGGCCTGGTCAGGCGTCGCAAGGATCATGATGTCGTCGTAGACGCGATGTGGCTCGCGGTCGAACCTGACGTTGTGCCAGGAGCGGGGATCGTCATCTGCGGCGGTGTGGCGGATCGCGACCGAGGCTGCGATGGGGTCGTAGTAGTCGTCCGCGAAGTGCTCGGCGTCAATGGAAACGGGCGCGCCGTCGCGTTCGAATTCCAGCCGGTCACACCGACCGTCCTCGAAGTCACCTTCGCCCTCGACGATCCGTACGTTGGTCACTTGGACCCTGTCGCCGGCGACCTGGGCGGCCGTCGCGAGCAGATGCGCGTAATCCTCATAGATGGAGTCGATGTCGTCGGCGTGGATGCTGACCGCCACCCCGAAGGATCCCAGGGCGCACGCGGCCCCGTAGTGGCTCAACTCGTCATCCGCCACGTCCGCGAACTCGTCAACGACGCGTCGCATCCCGTCCCCGGAGACCATGCCGATCTCGTAAAGGATCCGACCCACCCGCCGGTAGGTCATGGATGAGTCACCCGGCATCGGAGCATCCTGCCAGATGATGGTGGCTCCGGTGTTGACTTTCCAGCCGTGGCGGCGCGGATGCGGCACGATGGACGGATGCTCGTGGTGCACGTTCATGTTCAGGTGGTCCCCGACCGGGTCGACGACTTCCTCGCCGCGACGCTGGTCAACGCCCGGGCGTCGGTGACGGAGCCGGGTGTCCTGCGTTTCGACGTCCTGCGGGACGAGTCGGATGCGACGCGCGTCGTGCTGGTCGAGGTGTACCGGGATCCCGACGCGGCGGCCGCGCACAAGCAGACGGCCCACTACGCCGTCTGGCGCGATGCCGTCGCCGAGATGATGGCCGTGCCGCGGGAGTCCACGAAATTCTCCGTCGTCTTTCCCGACGACAGCGCGCGATGGACGAGCTGAGGTGGAAAGCGGAGCGTCCTTCGAGTTCGCCACGGCCGCCCGGCTGATCGTGGGTGCCGGCCGTGCGGCCGAACTGCCCCCGATCGTCGCTGGCATCGGCAGCCGCGCCATCGTTTACACCGGAGCGCATCCGGCCCGACACGAGCACCTTCTCGCGGGCCTCGGGGTCCCATACTCAGTGTTCGCCGTCGGTGGGGAGCCGACGCTCGATGACGCGCGCGCCGCCGTGCGCGCCGCCGGAGAACAGGGCGCCGACGTGGTGGTCGCCGTGGGCGGCGGCAGCGTGATCGACCTCGCCAAGGCTGCCGCCATGATCGTCGCCAACGGCGGCGATCCGCTCGACTACCTTGAGCTGATCGGACACGGACGGGGCATCACCCGGCCGTCGGTGCCGCTGGTGGCCGTGCCGACCACGGCCGGCACGGGCGCCGAGGTGACGGCCAACGCCGTGCTCTCGTCCCCCGAACACCGGATCAAGGCGAGCCTGCGCAGCCCGTTGATGATCCCCCGGGTCGCGTTGGTCGATCCACTCCTGACCCTGGGCTGCCCGCCGAGCGTGACGGCCTCGAGCGGACTCGACGCGCTCACCCAGTGCCTGGAGCCGTTCGTGTCCGTACGGGCGAACCCGCTCACCGACGCGCTCGCACGCGAGGGGTTGCGGCGCGCGGCGACCGGGCTGCGGCGGGCCTACGCGGACGGGACGGACGTCGACGCGCGCGGCGACATGTCCCTGTGCAGCGTGCTGGGTGGGATGGCGCTGGCCAACGCGAAGCTCGGCGCGGTCCACGGGTTCGCCGGCGTCATCGGCGCGACGGTGGACATCCCGCACGGCATGGCCTGCGCAGCCCTGCTGGCACCCGTCGTCGCGGCGAACACGCGCGCGCTGCGCGCCCGGCAGCCCGACTCGCCCGCCCTGGCCCGCTACGAGGAGGCGGCGCGGATCCTGACGGGGCGACCCGACGCTTCCGTCACCGACGGCGTCGGCTGGCTGCGCGAGACGCAGACCATGCTGGGCGTCGGCGGGCTCGGCGCGTACGGGCTGCGACCCGAGCACGCCGACGACATCGTCGCCAAGGCCGCCAAGGCGAGCAGCATGCAGGGCAACCCGATCGTCCTCGAACCCGACGAACTGCACGCCGCCCTCGACGCAGCGATGTGATCGCGAGGCCGTTTGGCAGGGCGTCACCTACCGACCGGGAGTGCTGGCCAGATAGACCATCGCCAGCACAATGCCGACGGTGAACGCCGCGACGAAGATCGTGCGCGCCGGGCCGCCGCCGTTGGTCCGCCACGTCACCAGCAGCGTGGCCCGGCCCTCAGCGTTCTTCCGCAGGTCGTCGGCTATACGCCGGCGACGCTCAGCGCGTACCGCCACCGGCCACACCAGCAGCGCTACACACGCGGCGATTGCGCCCAACAGCGCGATCATCGGTCGGCCCCGACCGGGTCGGCATCGGGCCAGACACCCAACTCCATCTCGATCCACTCGATAGGGTCACCGATCCGTTAGAGATCAGCGCGAGTCCACTGTCCACAGCATGACGCAGAGCCACCTGCTCGCCGAGCGAAGTCCACCGGCGTGGGCGTGTCCTTGTCGTGCCCCGTCGCTACGCTGTCGCCGTCCCCGCTCGACAAGAAAGGTTTGACCGATGCCGCACACGACGTATCTGGAGCTGTCCGAGGACACCGGTAGTGCGCACAAGTTCTACGAGGTCACCGTTGACGGCAACGAGATGTCGATCCGGTACGGGCGCATCGGCGACGCCGGACAGACGAAGACCACCACCTATGCCGACGAGGCGAAAGCGCTGGCCGACGCCGCGAAGAAGGTCGGCGAGAAGGTGCGCAAGGGCTACGCCCCGGCCATCCCCGGGCAGCGTGCGCGCCGCTCGGTGACCCGACGGCAGATCGTCTCCCAGCGGTCGACGGCGAAGACGGCGCCGGTGCTGTGGAAATACCGCTCGGGCGCGCCGGCCTTCGGCATCTTCATCGACGACGACGTGTGCATGGTCGGCAACGAGCGCGGCACGATCACCGTCCTGCGTCACGACGCCACGGTGGAGCGGCAGTTCCAGCTGCCCGACGGGGTCAAGTGCATCGTCAGCGACGACGCCTGGATCTACGCCGGCTGCGACGACGGCAACGTCTACGACCTGTCGGGCAAGGTGCCGCGCCTGGCCTACGCGATCGCGCCCGACATCGACATCTACTGGCTGGACATCCACGACGGTGTCCTCGGCGTCTCCGACGCCGAGGGCGGCGTGTGCACCATCGACCACGAGGACGAGTTCCTGTGGCGCCGGAAGGGTCGCGGCTCCTCCGGGTGGATGGTGCGCTGCGACGCCGACGCCGTGCACCACGGCCACAGCCGGGGCGTGACCAGTTACGACTGGCGCACCGGCAAGGAGCTGTGGCACCAGCCCACCGGTGGTGCGGTGCTCTTCGGCTGGCAGGAGGCCGACGCCGTCTACGCCGGCATGTCGTCCAACTCTGTCATGCAGTTCACCAAGTCCGGGGATGCCGGCGTCACGTACCGCTGCGACGACACCGTGTTCTCCAACGCCGCCGCCCCCGACGGCCGCTACGTCTTCGCCGGCGACAACCGCTCCTCGGTGTACTGCTTCGCCGCCGACGGCCAGCGCCTGTGGAAGCTGGGCACCGGCTGCGGCAGCGCGTACTCGATGCAGTATCACGACGAGAAGCTCTACATCGTCACCACGGACGGCTCGCTGGCCTGCATTGACGCGAGCGAGGCGGCCGTGCGCGCCGCCGAGCAGGGCGTCGTGCCCCAGTACGTCGATGTGAAGGCGCCGGCGCGGCTGGACAGCGTCGCCCCGTCGACCACCGTCGAGGTAACCAGCGACACCTCCGCGGGCGTCATCGTCGAGTGCGTCCAGGAGGGCAGCCGCCTGCGCATCCGGGTGGTCAGCCCCGGCTACGACCAGACGTGGCAGGTTCAGTTCCCGAAGGGCATCCGCGAGGCCAACGCCCGCTACCTCGTCACCGAGGTCCGCGAGGCCAGCCGCGGCGGGTTCTACCGGGCGCTGGGCGACATCCGCCGCCTCGTGTGATCTGACCACGGCACGATCTGACCACGGCACCGCCGGGGCCTGAGCAACCGCTTGCGCAGGCCCCGTGCTGGCGCCGACGGTCCTGGGCGCCCCGCTACAAACTCCTACCTGACATTGAGCGGGACGCAATGCTGCGGCCCGGGACGGCCGACCGTGGTGCCGCCACCTACGACAGTCACCAGGGGCCGGACCACGCAGTTCTCCACCTCAAACCCGTGGTACCCCCCGAAATTGGACGCGGAGATGGTGCCGGGCGATTGCCCCGCGCACACGTCCTTCGTGGCCACGACCGTGTCCCCCGAATCGGCGATGCGAGTCCGGGTGCACTCAGCAGCGTAGATCGTCGCCGACGTGGAGCGAGCGCCGGCGCCGTCCCCATTGGCCGTCCCGAACACGCTGCCACCAGGACGAATAATCCAATAGTTGACCTGGCTCGCAGAGACATAGTTCCAACTCGCTCCGGTGCCCGTCGCGCGCAGTTCGGCGTGGTACTTGGTGGACGGCACGGTCAGGTACGACACGGCATTCCACAGGTTCTGGTTCGTGCCCTCGTGATAGTCGCCCGACTGGCGCAGTTCAAAGTCGTAGGTGCCTGGCGTGTTGTCGAACTGCGAGAAGGAGACGGTCCCGTCGCACGCCGTGTAGTACGCCATGCCGCCGCCCTCGTAGAACTTGATGGTGGAGCATCGTTTGACCGATGTCGTATCGGTGATCGTGCCGGAGAAGTAGCGGCTGTTGTCCTCGTCCCAGCCCGTGATGGCGACCACGGCGCCCGGCATGGTCATCGTGAGTGACCAGGCATGCGGACCGGAGAACTGCCACTGGCCCGACCACCCCGCGGTGGGATGCTCGACAGGGTTGTCCGGCTGCGGATCCGCCAGGGCTGGTGACGACATCGAGAACACGGTGAGACAAGCCAGCGCCGCGGCGATGCCCACCCGGGCGAGGGTACGACCGTTGATGTCGGTCGCGACGTTGCCTCTGAAGAGTTGCATACGATGCTCCTTTACGGCGGCGACCTGCGGGGTGCGCTCCACCGTTATGGGCCATCGACGGATTTGCTTGCGTAGGTCATGCACCGGACAGCAGGGCCGCGTGTCGCATCTGCGACGGCTCCTGGGACCAGTCACCGCGAAGATGGCGCCGGCTCAGGCGACCGCGCGCGCGGGCATCGCGGCAACCGCCCGCCGGGCGGGATCGCTGGTCACGTTGTCCATGCTCGGAGTGTTCGACAGCAGCTCGATCGTGTACGGGTCGCTGGGCCGGTCCAGGACGTCGGAGGCGACGCCACGTTCGACCACGTGGCCCCGGTTGAGGATGACGATGTCGTCCGCGATCGCCCGCACCAGGCCGATGTGGTGGGTGATGAACAGCAGCGTGAGGTTCGTCGTCTGGCGGAGCTGGCCGAGCAGCTGCAGGATCGACGCCTGGATCGACACGTCCAGCGACGAGGTGATCTCGTCGCACACGAGCAGCCGGGGTTGCGCGGCCAGGGCCCGCGCGATCGCCACGCGCTGCCGCTCGCCGCCGCTGAGCTGCGCCGGGTACCGGTGCTCGTAGTCCGCCGGCAGGGCGACCTGCTCGAGGAGTTCGCGTACGCGACGTCGGCGGCTCATGCCCTGCCCACCGAGACCGAACGTCATCAGCGGCGCGGCGACGATCCGGCCGATGGTGTGCCGTGGGTTCAATGACCCGAGCGGGTTCTGGAAGATGTACTGGATCTCCTGCAGGTTGGACGCCGTACGTTCGCGGGCGGGCCACGGCACGCTCCGCTGCGCGAAGGTCATGTTCCCGGCCGTGGTCTCCGGGTGCAGTCCGCTGAGGCAGCGGGCGAGCGTGGTCTTTCCGCTTCCCGACTCGCCGACCAGTGCCAGACAGGTGCCCTCCCGCACCGACAGGTTGACGTCGTGCAGGATCTGGTGCCGTCCGTAGAACGCCCTGACCCCGGACAGCGTGAGCAGCGCCGGGTCCTCGGCCGGCCGCGCCTCCCAGGCGGACGACCGGTCCGGCACGCTGGCCAGGTCGGCGTGGGCCCGGACGACCCCGGTCCGGTGGCAGCGCGCACGGTGGCCGGGCCCGACCTCGACCAGCTCGGGTGCCTGTTCGGTGCAGATGGGCTCCCGCAGCTCGCACCGGGCCGCGAACGCGCAGCCCGGGCCGCGGTCCTTCGGGCTCACGGGGGTGCCCGGGATCCCGACCAGCTCCCGCCGGCGCGAGGCGCTCGGCGTGGCGAGGACCAGCCGTCGCGCGTACGGGTGGGCCGCACGGGTCAGCAGCGTGGCGGTCGACGTCTCCTCGACCAGCATGCCCGCGTACATGACCGCGACCCGGTTCGCGATCGATCCGACCACGGTCAGGTCGTGCGTCACGTAGACCGCGGCGGCGTTCTCGCTGCCGATGAGCTCGCTGATGGTGTCCAGCACGCGGCTCTGGGTGGTGACGTCGAGCCCGGTCGTCGGTTCGTCGAACACGATCAGGCGGGGCCGGTTCAGCATCGCCATCGCGATGCTGACGCGTTGGAGCTGGCCGCCGGAGAGCTGGTGCGGGTAGCGCTTGCGGAACCCCTCGTCCGTGGGCAGGTGCACCTTGTCCAGCAGTTCGCTGATCCGCAGCCGGTTGTCCCGACGCGCCTGCCCGCGGCTCGGCGCCAGCATCTCTTCGAGCTGGACGCCGATGCGCAGGGCTGGATTCATCGCCGTCATCGGATCCTGGGGCACGTAGGACACCAGATGCCCGCGGGCCCGCCGGCGGGCGACCTCGGTGGTCGCCAGGATCTCAGTGCCGTCGATGCGGATCGAGCCGGAGAGTTCGGTCCCCGGGCGGGCGTAGCCCAGCAGCGCCAACGACAGCGTCGTCTTCCCTGAGCCGGACTCGCCGACCAGGCCGAGGACGTCGCCGGCCGACAGGGACAGGCTGACGTCGGAGAGGATCTCGTACGGCGTGGCGGCGTCGACCCGGACCGACACCGAGTCCACCTCCAGCAGTCCCGCGCCCTTGCCTGGCATGACCGCACTCTCCGCTCTGCGACTCGCTGGTGATGGATTGTGCACAGTGTTTGCTTACCTACGATTCGAGCCTCGCCACCCGTTGGCAACCGCTGACATCGATTGCTTACATCGAGGTCGCAAGGCTTAACAAAAGGCTCGTCAGGGCGCGATCATTTCCAGGATCTCGAGGTTGCGCGCGCCGTCGTCGCCCGTCGCGTACGCGACGTCGCCGCCGAGGAAGGCCGCGGTCACGGTCGCCAGTTGCGCCTGGACGGAGTTGGGCGTCTCGCCGGTGATGTCGATGGCCGTGCCGTCGGCGCGCACCATCGTCGCGCGGCCCTGACCGTCCGGTGACGTGTCCACCGCGATGACCGAGCCTTCGGTGCAGACGATCTCCATCACCGTGGTCGGCCGGAAGTAGCTGCCGGTCACGGTCATGGTGCCGAGCGCGCCGCAGGCGAAGCGCAGCGACGCGACCGCGAGGTCCTCGGTCTCGAAGCCCCGCTGGTGCGCGGTGTACCCGGTCGCGTGGGTGACCTCGCCGATCAGCATGCGCATCAGGTCGATGTGGTGCGTACCGATGTCAGCCAGCACGCCCCACCTCGCCAGTTCCTTCTCGCCGCGCCAGGTGCGGGGCGGCCCCGTGCGGCGCATGCCGTAGAGGGACCGCAGGGCCACCACCGTGCCGAGCTCACCGGAGCCGATGAGGTCGCGCATCTTCTGGTGCGCCGGCACGTACCGCGCCTGGTAGCCGGTGGCCAACCTGACCCCGGCGGCAGCGGCCGCCTCGACCAGTTCCCAGCCCTGCTTGGCATTGAGCGCGGTCGGCTTCTCCAGGAGTACGTCCTTGCCCGCGGCGATGACCGCGTGGGCGTGCTCGACGTGCTGATGGCTGGCCGAGGCGATCCACACCGCCCGTACGCTGTCGTCGGCGCACAACGCGTCGACGCTGCCGTAACCGGCCGGGATCGCGTGGGTGGCCGCGAACCCGGCGGCCCGCTCGGGCGAACTGCTGGCCACCGCGACAAGCTCAGCGGACTCCGTCTGTGCGAACGCGGGCAGGCACGCCCGCTCTGCGTAGCCCGAGGTCCCGACGAGGCCCCACCGCAACACCCCGGACGGGCTCACGCGGTTCCACCGGCCTCGATGTGGGCGACCAGCGCCCGCGCCATCCCGAGCGTCTGCCTGGTCCGTGAGTCCCAGGTGGCGCCGCCGTTGTGGGGCGCCAGGACGACGTTGTCCATTTTGCGCAGCTCGAGCGGCACGAACGGGTCATGGACCACCGGTGGCTCGTGCCAGTACACGTCGAGTCCGGCGCCCGCGATGACACCGTTCTGCAGGGCGTCGATCATCGCCTTCTCGTCGACCAGCCGGCCCCGGCCCGAGTTGATGAAGTACGCCGTCGGCTTCATCCGGGCGAACTGGGCGGCGCCCATCATCATGTGGGCGCTGGCGTTGTAGTTGGCCAGCATCGTCACGTAGTCGCTCATCGCCAGCAGGTCGTCGAGCTCGCCGACCCACTCGATGCCCAGCTCGCGCTCCTCCTCCTCGCTCAGCCGGGTCCGCTTGGTGTAGACCACCCGCAGATCAACGGCCTTGAGCCTCGGTACGAGCTCGCGCGCCACCCGTCCCATCCCGATTACCCCGACGGTCTTGCCGGTGCACCCCTGGCCCATCAGGTCCATCGTCATTTCCTGGAACGTACCGTTGCGGCGGGTGTAGTGGTCGGCCTCCACGACCCGGTAGGCCAGGCAGAGCAGCAGGCTCAGGGTCAGGTCCGCGGTGGCCTTGGCGTTGCCGGCGCGGGCCGCGGGCTGCGCGTCCGGCATCGCGTGGATCATCTGTACGCCCGCCGCCTCGCAGGCCGGGACGTCGATCATGTCGGACGCGTCCCTACCACCGACGGCGATGCCCTTCAGGCGCGGCTGATCGGCCACCACCGCGGCCGGGACCATCGTCTCGTGCATCGCGAAGATGTAGTCACAGCGACGGGAGACGGCGTACAGCTCGTCGACCGTGACCATCCGGTCCGTGTACGGATAGACCTCGACCTCGGCGACGGCGCGCATCATCTCCAGGGCCGGCTCGGGAATCGGCTGAACGACGAAGATTCGTTCGGGCACCTGTCACCTCGAAGCTAGTCGGTGGCGCCGACGGTGATCGGCGCGGTCATTGTGCATAATCCACAATGCAGCCGAGTATCACCGTGGCCGGAACCGAAGAGCAAGACCGGAAACACAGCCCTAACAATGTTTCTCGATTCGTAATGTTCGGCAGCTACCTGCAGTGTTTCGGCTGACGGCCAGTTTGTAAGCATCTCGTTTCGACGCTTGCGCACGCTCGGCGTCACGCGCCACGATCACGTCTCAAGAGATTATGCACAATCCATTGTGTGGTCGACGGGCGAGGTGATCGATGGAGCGGGGCGTCGTGGCGGAAGGGCTCACGAAGTCCTTCGGCTCCTCCCGGGCGCTGGAGGGACTCGATCTCCACGTCCAGGAGGGAACGGTCGGTGCCCTGCTCGGTCCGAACGGGGCGGGAAAGACGACGACGATCCGGATCCTCACCACCCTCGACACCGCCGACACCGGCCAGGCCTTCGTCGGTGGATTCGACATCGCCCGCCAGTCGCACAGCGTGCGGACGGTCATCGCGTTGACGGGTCAGTACGCGGCGGTCGACGGCGACCTCACCGGCCGCGAGAACCTGATCATGGTGGGCCGGCTGTACCACCTGACCCGCGCGGCGGCCAAACGCCGGGCCGACGAGCTGCTCGAAAGGTTCATGCTCGGCGCGGCTGCCGGACGGCTCACCGGTACCTATTCGGGTGGCATGCGTCGGCGGCTGGACCTGGCCGCCAGCCTGGTCAAGCCGCCGGGGGTGCTGTTCCTCGACGAGCCGACAACCGGCCTCGACCCCCCGAGCCGGGAAGAGCTGTGGACCGTCGTACGCGACCTCGGACGCGAGGGCACGACCGTGGTGCTCACCACCCAGTACCTCGAAGAGGCCGATCGCCTGGCCGACCACGTCACCGTCGTCAACCACGGACGCGCGGTCGCCTCGGGGAAGCCGGCCGAGCTCAAGGCGACCTACGGCGGTGACGTTCTGGAGCTGGTCGCACCCGAGCAGACCGTCGCCGACCAGGCGGCCAAGCTGTTGGCCCACCGGGCCGGCCTCGGGGAGAGCGCGATCGGAGCCGGCACCGTGGCCGGCAGGGTGAACGTCACCGTGCCCTCCGGCACCTACTCGGTCGTCGACGCCGTCCGGCTCCTCGACGCCGAGAACCTCCTCCTGGACGACATCGCGCTGCGCCGCGCCTCACTCGACGAGGTCTTCGCCGCCCTGACCGCGGAGGGCGCGAGCTCATGAGCCTGCTCCAGCTCGGCCACTCGGGCGGCCCCGGCGCGCTCCCGGAGATCGACCGGCTGACCCCCGGCCAGGTCGGCGCGAACATCGCCACCCTGGTGCACCGCAACCTGCTGAAGTTCTACCGGAACCGGCAGTTGCTGCTGCTGTCCATCGTGCAGCCGCTCACCAACATGATGCTGTTCGCCTACGTCTTCAACAACGTGGCCCGGATCCCGGGCGTCGCCTACCGCGACTACGTCATCCCCGGGGTGCTCACGCAGGCCGTGATGGTGGCCGCGATGCGCACCGGCGTCGCCGTGTCGCACGACTCGTCGTCCGGGATGAACGACCGGCTGCGGTCGCTGCCGATCGCGCGATCCGCCGCCCTGGTCGGCCGGACCATCAGCGACACGATCCGGATCAGTGTCCAGACCGCGGTGCTCGCCGCCATCGCGGTCATATTCGTCGGTTTCCAGTTCCAGTTCGGCGCGCTGCGGGCCGTCGCGTCGATCGGCGCCATCGCACTGTTCGGCCTGGCGGTGACCTCGTTCGCCGCCTGGGTCGGACTCACCTCCCGCGATCCGGAGGCGGCCCAGACGATGCTGATCACGCCGACGCTGCCGCTCGTCTTCGGCAGCTCCGGCTTCGCCCCGATCGACCAGATGCCGGGCTGGCTGCAGGCCTTCGCCCGCGTCAACCCGGTGACCTCGGTGGTCGACCTGTCCCGGCACCTCGCGGTCGGTGGCGACCTGCTCACGCCCTTCGTCCACTACGCCCTGTGGACGGGCGGCATCACGATCCTGTTCACCTACCTGGGCGTGCGGCGCTACCAACGCCCCTGACCCCGATCAACGTCGTTCCCCACGAAGGGTTGCGTGATGGTACCGAAGATCTTCGTTTCGCAGCCGGTTCCCGACGTCGCGCTGAACCGGCTGCGCGAGTATGGCGAGGTCGAGGTCTTTCCCTGGGCCCACCGCGAGGTGAGTATCGGCGAGCTGGAGAGTGCCGCGCGCCGGTCGGACTACATCTTCTGCATGCATTCGACGCCAATCTCGGAGTCGATGGTCGCGGCGAACCCTGAGCTGCGCGGCTACGGCCTCGCCGCCGCCCGGCCGGAACTGCACGCCGTCGACGCCTGCGAGAAGGCCGGCATCAAGCTGCTCATCGCCGACCGCCCGGCGCCGCCGGCCGACGGCGGGTGGAGCCTTAACGGCTACGGGCTCAACCCGCGGGCCACAGCGGACCTGATGGTGGCCCTGATCCTCAATCTGGCCTACCGGGTCGTGGAGGCCGACAGGTACTGCCGCCGCAACGGGTTCTTCCAGGAAATGACGATGGACCTGATGGGCCAGGGCTGCACCGGCAAGACCGTCGCGCTCTACGGCCTGGGCAGGGTGGCGCGGCAGGCCGTACGCAAGCTCCGCGCGCTCGACATGACCGTGCTGTACACCAAGCGGACCGCACTCTCCGAGGCCGAGGAGGCGGAGCTGGGCGTCGAGTGGGTCGGCGACCCGGATGAGCTGATCGCGCGCGGCGACTACGTCTGCATGCTCGCCAACTTCGAGGACCGCAACCTGCGCCTGATGGGCGAGCGCGAGTTCGCCCTCATGAAGCCCACGGCGTACTTCATCAACGTCGGCCGTGGCCGGCTGGTCGACGAGGACGCGATGATCCGCGCGCTTCGCGACGGCGTCATCGCCGGCGCCGGGCTCGACGTGTACTGGCACGAGCCCCCCGTCGTGCACGACCCCTACATCCCGCTCGCCCTACGAGCGATGGACAACGTCGTCCTCACCCCCCACAACGGCGGCGCGACGCACGACTCCCGCGGTGCCCAGACCCTGGCGATCGCCAACGCGATCGTCGCCGACATCGTCGCCACCCGAAAGGTGTAACCATGGCTCCTCCACTTTCCCGACGTTCCTTCCTCGCCGGCGGCACGGGCGCCATCGGTCTGGCCGCACTGGCCGCGTGCGGCACCTCCACCCCCGACTCCTCGTCGAACCCGTCGCCGAGCGGACCGCCCAAGCGCGGCGGCACGCTGCGCGTCGGCAGCATCGGTGGCACCAAGGACACCCTGGACGCCCACTTCAGCTCCACCGACATGGACCAGCAGCGGTCGCAGAACCTGTACGACAGCCTGATGTACCTCAGCTCGGAGCTGCCGTACCACCTGGAGTTCGCGCTGGCCGAGTCCATCGAGCTGAACGCCGACGCGACCGTGGCCACGGTCCGGCTCCGGCAGGGTGTCGAGTTCCACCACGGCAAGACGCTGACCGCGGACGACCTGATCTTCACGGTCCGGCGGATCCTCAACCCGGACAACTACGGCCGGGCCAAGACCGCGCTCGCGGCCGTCAACCCGAACGATCTCAAGAAGATCGACGACCGTACGGTGCAGTTCAACCTCATCACGCCGGACTCGATGTTCCCCAAGCGGTGGGGGTCGGCCACGACCAGCATCCTGCCGACCGACTACGACCCGGCGAACCCGGTCGGGACCGGACCGTTCAAGTACAAGAGCTTCACCCCGGGTGCCCGCAGCGTCTTCGTGCGCAACCCGAACTACTGGCTGGAGGGCCAGCCCTACCTCGACGAGGTCCACATCATCACGTTCGCCGACAACACCTCGCGGACGGCCGCCCTGCTGGCCGGCCAGGTGGACGCGATCGACGGTGTGGACCCGACCGTGCTGGCCCAGATCGGGTCGTCCAGCAAGTTCGAGACGATGATCACGAAGTCGGGCTTCTACCAGCCGATCACCATGCGGGTGGACCTGGCACCCTTCAACGACGTCCGGGTGCGTCAGGCGTTCCGGCTCATGGTCGACCGACCGGCGATGGTGAAGCAGGCCTACAGCGGGTACGCCGAGATCGCCAACGACATGCCCAACCCGGCCGACCCGGCCTACCCCACCCTGCCCCAGCGGGTGCAGGACATCGACCAGGCCAAGTCCCTGCTCAAGGCCGCCGGCCTCGAGGGCATGACGGTCACGCTGACGACCACCCCCGAGAACGGCGGACTGGTCAACTCGGCCCAGGTGTTCGCGCAGCAGGCCGCGGCCGCCGGCGTGACGGTGAAGATCGAGAACCTGTCACCCACCGCGTACGACGCCAAGTTCAAGGACTGGCCCTTCACCAACGGCTACTGGGCCGCGAGCGTCATCGGTCTGAGCTACTCCGGGCGGTTCCTGAAGGGCGGCGGCGCGAACGACAGCCACTGGGACGACCCCGCGGGCGACGCCATCTACCGCGACCTGCTGAAGACGACCGACCCGGCCCTGCAGAAGGAGTTGGGCGGCAAGCTCTTCCAGCGGTTCTACGAGATGGGCCCCGACATCGTCCACACCTTCAAGAACAACCTCGATGTGTACAGCAAGAACCTCACCGGCTTCACGCCGTTCAACTCCAACGGCTGGAGTCTGGGCGCGTGGCGCTACCGGCTGGTCTCGTTCAAGTAACGCGGAGGGCGTCATGATCAAATCTATGCTGATCCGCCGGCTGGCCGGTGGACTGCTCATGCTGTGGCTGATATCGGTGCTCGTCTTCGTGACGATCCACCTGCTGCCGGGCGACGCAGTGACCAGCCTGCTTGGTCATGACGCCACCCCGGAGCAGTTCGAGTCGCTGACCCGCCAGCTCGGCCTCGACCAGCCCCTGCTCACCCAGTACGTAACGTGGATCAAGGGGTTGTTCACCGGCGAGTGGGGCAGCTCCCTGGTGTCTAGCCTGAGCGTCTCCGACATCGTGGGCAGCCGCATGGAGAACACGGCGGTGCTCAGCATCATGGCCATGCTCGTGATGGGTCCGCTCGCGATCGGCATCGGCACGCTGAGCGCGATCCGCAACGGCCGCGCCTTCGACAACGTCAACTCGGTCCTCACGCTGGTGCTGAGCGCGATTCCGGGCTTCGCGATCGGCGTACTGGTCATCTATTTCTTCGCGACGAACGTCTTTCACTGGCTGCCCGCCGCCAGCATCATCGATCCGGAGAAGTCGGTCTGGCTGCAGCTCGATCTCGTGGTGGCGCCCATGATCGCGGCCGTGCTGTCGATGATCCCCTACCCGATCCGCATGGTCCGCGCAGCCATGATCGACGTACTGCAGAGCGACTACATCATGCTGGCGCGGCTCAAAGGGCTGCCTGAGCGGCGGGTCATCTTCCGGCACGCCCTGCGCAACGGTCTGGGGCCGATGATCCAGGCCCTGGCCCTGACGCTGCTCTTCCTCACCGGCGGCATCATCGTGGTCGAGACCGTCTTCTCCTACCCGGGCGTCGGCTACGAGCTCGTGCAGGCGGTCAACCATCGCGACGTCCCCGTGGTCCAGACGATCGTCGTGCTGCTCGCGGCGATCTGCGTTGTGATCAATCTGCTGGCCGACCTCGCCGTCGCCTTCGCCACGCCGCGCCTGCGGACGAAACTGCTGTGAACCCCGTACCCGGAAAGGTGGGGAACGCACCCATGACCGTCACCGCACCGACCTCTGTCACCACGCCGATGCGCCGGCACCGCGGATTCCTCCGGCAGGCGCTCGGCCTGCGGCGTACCCGGATCGGGCTCGTCGCCGTCGGCCTGCTCGTCGCGGTGGCGATGGTGGGTCCGTTCCTCGCGCCATACAGTGCGACCGAGTTCGTCGACATTCCCTTCCTCGCCAACTCCGACGTCGCGACGTTGGGCACCGACAATCTCGGCCGCGACGTGCTGAGCCGGTTCCTCCTCGGCGGTCGGTCGATCCTTGTTATCGCGTTTCTCGGCACCGTCCTCGGCGTCGGGACCGGAACGGCGCTGGGGCTGCTCGCCGGCTACTCGACCCGGTTCGCCGACGAGGCGGTCATGCGGCTGGCGGACCTGCTCCTCGCCTTCCCCGGCATCGTGCTCGCGTTGCTCCTGATCACCGTGAGCGGGCCCCACGACTGGGTGCTGGTCGGCGTCGTCGGTCTGGGCATCATGCCGTACACCGCGCGGATCGTGCGGTCATCGACGATGCAGGTACGCGACTCGGACTATGTTCGCTACGCCGAGGGCACCGGCACGCCCACCCGGCGGATCCTGGCCAGCGAGATCCTGCCGAACATCGCGGCGCCGCTGACGGTCGAGTTCGGCCTGCGGCTGACCCAGTCCATCGGCGCGATCGCGGGGCTCGCCTACCTGGGGCTGGGCTCGGGTCCGCCGGCGGCCGACTGGGGCCTGATGATCCAGGAGAACCAGAACGGCCTGACCCTGGCACCCATGAGCGTCCTGCTGCCCATCATCGCCATCGCCGTCCTCACGGTCGGGGCGAACCTCGTCACCGACGGCATCGCCCAGGCCGCGGCCGGCGTCAACCGGGCAGTCGAGGGATGACCGTCGCCGCTCGCTGAACGTGCTCCTCGTCCGGCTGGCCGGCCGCGCGCCTTCCCGGGCCGACCGGCCAGCACACGGCGAGCAGCGCCGCGAGCGCCATGGCCGCCGCGGACACCTCGACTGCCGCGAGCAGCCCGAGGTTCGTCGCCAGCAGGCCCCACCCGACCGCGCCGAGCGACTGGCTTCCCGTACGCACGGTCTGGAACAGGGCCATCGCCCGCCCCCGCACCCAGTCGGGGGCGATCAGCTGCATGGTGGCGGCCAACGGCGTCTGCATGACCATCCAGGCGGTACCGAAGGCGAACAACGCCAGCGCCGCGCCCGCGAGGCTGTCCACCGCACCCAGCACGGCCAGCGCCGCGGCCGTGACCACACTGCCGAGGATCAGGCTCGCGTTGTCGCTCGCCCATCGACGTACGAGCGGCAGGAGCGCGGCCCCGCAGATGCTGCCCACGCCGGCGGCCGCGAGGAGCAGACCGTACCCGGGCGCACCGGCGCCGAGACGCAGCGTGGACACCGAGGGCAGCAGCGCCCAGACGGCGGCGCACGGGATCCCGGTCAGGAACGAGTGGACCAGGATCCGCCGCATCAGGACCGAACGCCGGACGTAGCCGACGCCCTCGACGAGCGCGTGCCGGAACTGCGGGCGCGGACCGGGCGGCCGGCCGGGGACCGTGCAGAAGCACAGGACGACCACGAAGACCAGGTAGGACAGCGCGTCCAGGGCGAAGACCGACGTCGGTCCGATCACGGCGACGAGCAGACCGCCGAGCATCGGCCCCACCACCCGGGCGATGTTCAGGTTCACCTGGGTCAGGGCGGCCGCGGAATGCAGTCGCGACGGCGGTACCAACTGGGGCACCAGGGCCTGGAACGCCACCATGGACAGCGCGGAGCCGAGTCCGAGCAGCAGCGTGAACGCCAGCAACGCGACCGGCGTCAGCCGTCCGAGCAGGCTCGCGACGGCGAGGGCCGCGCCGACCACCACCTGGAAGGCCTGTGACCACAGGAGCAGCCGGCGCCGGTCGAACAGGTCGGCGATCGCGCCCAAGGGGACCGCCAGCGCCAGGCTCGGCATGCGCGCGGCCCCCACCAGGAGCGCCGCGAACAGCACGGCGTCCGGATGTCCGATGATCACCCATTGCGCGCCGACCGTGTGCATCCAGTTGCCCACGTCGCCGGCGAACTCCGCGAGCCACATGGCCCGGAACAGCGGGATGGACAGCGCGGCGAACGCGCCGGGCTCCCCCGCCGACGTCGGGCGTTTCCGCGACCCGGCTCGGGCAACCGCCCGCCAGTTCACAAGCCGCGCTCGGCGCTGGCGGCGGCGAACTGCGGTGCCTGCGCCTGTTCCTGTTCCCGCGACCGGGCCAGGAGGACCGAGAGTGCGTACGCGCCCACCAGGCCGAGCAGGCAGAGGCCGACCATCGCGTACAGGCCGACGGCGAACGATCCGGTCACGTCCTTGGCCTGGCCCAGCCCGAAGGCGAAGGTCAGGCCGCCGACGTTCGCCCAGAGGTTGGACCAGCCACTGGTCAGCCCGGCGGTGCGGTCGCCGAGCACCCTCGTGGGGATCTCGAAGAGCGGCCCGAAGTAGAACTGGAGGAACACCGCCTGAAGCAGGACCACACCGACCACGACGGGCGTCGACCGGGCCGAGGCCAGCACCAGGAGAGTCACCGTGAGCACGGCCAACGACACCCCGATGACCAGCGCGGGACGCTGCAGCCGGTCGGATACGTGGCCGCCGAGAAAGTTCGACGGCGCGGTCACGACCGCCGCCGCGCCCAGCAACAACCCGGCCGTGTGCAGGGAGAAGCCCTTGTCGGCCACGAGGTAGCTCGGCAGCCAGAACCCAACACCATTGACCACGGAGTACCGGACGAACTGGACGCCGCCCGCGACCCACATGACCGGATGGGCGAGCAGGCGAGGCAGCTCCCGCAGCCGCACGTAGGAGTCGCGCTGACCGGCCGGCCCCGGACTCCCGACGCGCCAGTAGAGCAGCGTCACCGCGAGACCGAGGACGGAGAAGCCGACGAAGATCCATCGCCACCCGACAACGCCCACCAGCACCGGGCCGACCAGGCTGAGCAGCACGTTGGAGGAGAAACCGCCGGCCACGTAGAGCCCGAGCGCGGTCGCCCGGCGTTCGGCCGGGAACTCGTGGGTAATGAGGAGCAGCCCGGGCGCGAAGACGAAGGACCGGGCGAGGCCCGAGAGTGCCTGGTTGACGAGGAGGGCCTCGAACGAGTGCAGCTGCGCGAACGCCAGGGAGCAGAGGTTGAGTCCGAGCAATCCGAGCAGGAACAGGCGCTTGGGCCCGAACCGGTCCGCCAGGTAGCCCGCCGGCACCTGCATGGCCGCGAACACCAGCAGCGAAACGGCGCCCAGCGTGCCCGCCTCCGCGAAGGTCAACCCGATGTCGTCGCGGATCAGCGGCAGGAAGAGGGCGATGCCGCCGAGCGAGAAGCCCTGCATGCTCTGGCAGATGACGATCAGGGCCACCGCCGGGGCGGAGACCGCGGTACGGGAGTCGCCCACCGCACCTTTGATCATTTGCGCGCCCGCTCCCTCCGCAGCTGTGGACTATGGATTGTGCATAATATTCTCTCCCGAGAGCGTGGACCATGCATGGGCGATCGGACAAGGGGTGAAACGAACTGCTTACAGAACGGTGCCCTGTCGCAACAAAGCCCGACCGGCGCCCTTACCCGTTGCCGTTGCGCGCGAGGTCGCCCCTCAGCAGCGTCAGAATCGGCTGGCAGTGCTCGTACACCACGCGCGCGGCCTCTTCGGCGTCGCCGGCACGGGCCGCCTCCACCAGCGCGCGGTGTTCCCGCTGTGCCTGCGCCCGGCGGCCGGGCAGCCGGGTGCTGTCGGACGGAACGTGCAGAGCGTTGAGGGTCAGCAGCTCAGCCAACAGGGCGATGGCCCGCTGACGGCCGGACGCCCGGGCCAACGTGAGGTGCAGCTCGCGGTTGAGCAACGCATAGCGGTTGCCGACATCGGCGCGGTCCATCTTCCGGCAGATGGCATCGGCCTCGGCCAGCGTCGCCGCGTCCATCCGCGGCACGGCGTGGCGCAGGTTGTCCGGTTCGACGATGGCGATCAGCTCCTGCATCTCGATGCACTCCTCGAGAGTGAGCTTGCGGACGACGACACCGCGGTGCTCGTCGATCTGCACCAGGCCCTCCGTCGCCAGCGAGCGGAAGGCCTCGCGCACGGGTGTCGTGGACAGCTCCAGCTCAGCGGCGATCTCGACCTGACGCAGCCGATCGCCGGGCCGGATCTGCCCCAACATGATCTGCTCGCGGAGCACGTCGACCGCCCAGGACTGGGCGGTCTTGGCGGCCCGCGCGACGGTCGGCCTGGGTGGCGTGGCTATGACGGTCCCTCCCCGCACTTATGCACAATCCATAGTTTAGCCCCCCGGTCAGCATCAGAACAGGGCGAGCTGTCCTGGTAGGGGTTCCCGGCGGCGGGAACGCGGTGACCACATCCACGGCTGCGGAACCTGCACCTGGTCGTCCTCACCCGCCGGAGGAATGCCGCCGGTCAAGGCCCACAGCGACGGGCCGAGGAAGACCCCACGCTCCGCCAGGGCCCGCTTCATCCGGCCGAACGGCACCGGCAGGCGGACCGAGTCCAGCGCCGGCATCGGCAGATCGTCCCGCATCCGCATGAGCCGGCGATTGCGCTCCACCGCCTCGCGCATGGCCGGATCGGCCAGGGCGGCGCTGGCCGCGGAGCCCACGACGGCCCGCACCGCCTGCTCATCCCCGCCGTCCTGAGCCGCCCAGGCCGCATCGACCGTGCCGAACCCGGCCAGCAGCCGGGCGGCCGTGGCGGCGCCGAATCCCCGCACCCCGGGCAGGTTGTCCGACGGGTCGCCGCGCAGCGCCGCGAAGTCACGGTACTGCCAGGGTTCTACGCCGCAGAGCGCGGTGAGCGTCGTCGCCGTCATCAGCGTCGCCTCGTCGAGACCCCCGTTGCGCACCCGCAACACCGACGTGGACGCGTCGATGAGCGCGAACGAGTCCCGGTCGCTGGTGACCACCACGGACCGCCAGCCCGCGCGGCGGGCGTGGGCGGCGGCACTGGCGAGCACGTCGTCGGCTTCGTAGGACGTCGGCACGACCGTACCCAGCCCCGCCGCCCGGAGCAGCTCAGGTGCGACCAGCAACTGCTCGACGAGCTCGGCCGGTTTCTCCGCGCGGTGCGCCTTATAGCCGGAGAAGTCGTCCTTGCGGGCGGAATGCTCGGCGCAGTCAAACCCGATCAGGACGGCGTCCGGTCTGGTCCGCGCCGCGGCCCGGGCCACGAGGCTTACCAGTCCCCTGATGGCCCAGACAGGGCGCCCCTGCTTGTCGAGGATCTCCCCGAACGGCGCCGCGTGGTATGCCCGGTGCAGGAGGCTGTTGCCGTCCAGCACGAGCAGCAGCGGAGCGGAGGCGGGCAACACGGTGACAGCGTAATAGCACAGGCCTCGGGTCACAGTCAGGGTGACGGTGACGCTTCGCGTCGTACTCCCGCTTGTGCCTGTCATCGTCTCCCAGGGTGCTCCCGATCGTGTCGGCACGATTCGGCGACCCCGGACTGGTCAGCCTTGCCGCGCCGCTCCCACCAAACGAGGACGGCCACGAGGGCCATCAAGATGCCCTGGACGGCCCACAGGGCTATGTCCCATCGCGTCCCGTGAAACGGCAGGAAGGGTGCGCGTGCCGCTATGGTGATCATGAGGCATCCAAAGGCCACTCCCCAGGCGATGTTGGGTCCTTTCCTCGACCGCCGCCGCGGGTGATCCATGTCGGGAATGTACCCCGAGGGCTTCGCGATCCACTGCCAGTCCTCTCGCCGCCAGGGCTCCCGGAGTGGGCTTCCCGTTCCGGCCACCCCGAGTTGGTCCGGGCGGAGCGCCCCGCGCGGTTGCGCGCCGAACGGCGGATCGGAGATCGTGTTGGCCGTGGGCAGACATTCCGCCGCGAGGCCGGCGCAGGAGCCGAATGTGCGCCGGCGCCTGCCGTCGTTCCCGCGCGAGCCCGGACCGGTGGCACTCATCGCCATCGTGGTGCTCGTCATAGCGTGCGGCGCGTGGGCCTTGGTCGACGTCGGCCGCGCCAAAGGCCCAGCGGAACCGGTGACCGGCAACGGTGCGCCGACGGCCGCGTACGTCCCGACGGCGCCGCTGGAAGTCCCGCCGTCCGGCGCGGCGACCTCGGGCGCACCGCCGTCGCAGGCCGGCACGCCGAGCCCCGGGACCGACGGCGTCATAGGATCGCCGGCCAGGGCCCCGACCACCACGAAAGCGGCCGGTCCGGTTCCCACGACCGCCGCCCGGTCGCGCCCCACCGCGACCAGACCCACCCCGACCGAGCCCGGGACCACGCCCGCCACCGCGACCCTGGCGGGGACCTACTCACTCGACGTCGTCTGGACAGGGCGCTTCCAGGCGTCCGTGGTGCTCCACAACGACACCGCCAGCCAGCAGAGCTGGACCATCCTGCTCACCTACGGCAGCGGAATCACGGCAAACGCCGCGGCCTGGGTCGACGGCGCCCCGTCTCCCAAGGTCGGTCGGACCGGCAACAGCTGGACATTTACCGCGGGCGCCCCGCTGGCGGCGGGAAACGGCCAGACGCTACGGGTGCAGTTCGACATCTCAGACCAGAAGGCGCCCACTTCGGTGTCATGCACGGTCAACGGGCGCGCCTGCGTGATGTCCTGAGCACCTGCCGGTACTCGCGGGCCGGCGTGAACCCGGTGGACACACCAGGGATCGACGTCGCCGCGGTGGGCCGGACAACCTGTCCGGCCCACCGGGGCGGCTTCAGACAGCCTCCGGGGAGTTCTCGAAGGCGACGGTCAGTTCGTCGCCCTTGACGTCGATCCGGATCAGCGCGCCGTCGCGGACCTCCCGCTCCAGCAGCGCGCGGCCGACGCGCGTCTCTACCTCGCGGGCAATGAAGCGACGCAGTGGCCGCGCTCCGTACACCGGGTCGTAGCCACGCCTGGCGATGAACCGGCCGGCGTCCTCACTCAGCTCCAGGCGGATCCGCCTTTCGGCCAGCCGGGCGCGGACATCGGCGAACATGAGTTCGACGATGCGCTCGATCTCCGCCTGGGTCAGCGGCTTGAAGAGCACGATGTCGTCGACGCGGTTGAGGAACTCGGGACGGAAGTCCCCGCGTAGCTCGCCCAGCACCGCGTTGCGGGCGTCCTCCTTGATCTCACCGTCGGCGGTGACGCCGTCGAGAAGGTACGCCGACCCGATGTTGGAGGTCATGATGATCACGGTGTTGCGGAAGTCGACCGTGCGGCCCTGCGCGTCGGTGAGGCGGCCGTCGTCGAGGACCTGGAGCAGGGTGTTGAACACGTCCGTGTGCGCCTTCTCGATCTCGTCGAAGAGCACCACCGAGTACGGCTTTCGGCGCACCGCCTCGGTGAGCTGCCCGCCCTCCGCGTATCCGACGTAGCCGGGCGGCGCCCCGACGAGCCGGCTGACCGTGTGCCGCTCCTGGTACTCGCTCATATCGAGGCGGACGATGTTCTCCTCGGTGTCGAACAGCGCGGCGGCCAGCGCTCTGGCCAGCTCGGTCTTGCCGACCCCGGTCGGCCCGAGGAAGACGAACGACCCGATCGGCCGGCGCGGGTCCTTGATGCCGGACCGGGCGCGGATGATGGCGTCGGCCACCAGCTGCACGGCCTCGTCCTGCCCGATCACGCGCTCGTGGAGGATCTCGTCCAGCCGCAGCAGCTTCTCCCGCTCACCCTCCGCGAGGCGGCTGACGGGGATGCCGGTCCAGCGGGACACGATCCCGGCGATCTCCTCCTCGGTGACCACCTCGCGCAGCAGCCGCCTGCCGCCCTGCTTCGCCGACAGCCGTTGCTCCTCGGCCTCCAGCCGGCGCTCCAGCTCGGGCAGCCGGCCGTGGCGCAGTTCCGCGGCCTGGTTGAGGTCGTACCGGCGTTGGGCCTCGTCCGCCTCGTAGCGGACCTGCTCGATCTCCTGGCGCAGCTCCTGCACCCGCCTGAGCGCCTGGCGTTCGGCGTCCCACTGCGCGCGCAGCGCGTCGGCCTCCGCGCGCAGGTCGGCCAGCTCCTTGCGCAGCTGCTCCAACCGGACCCGGCTGGCCGGGTCGTCCTCCTTGGCAAGCGCCGCTTCCTCGATCTCCAGGCGGGTCACCCGACGGGTCAGCTCGTCCAGCTCGGCCGGCATCGAGTCGATCTCGGTACGCAGCATCGCGCACGCCTCGTCGACCAGGTCGATGGCCTTGTCGGGCAGGAACCGGTCGGAGATGTACCGGTGACTGAGCACCACGGCGGACACGAGCGCGTTGTCGGCGATCTTCACACCGTGGAACACCTCCAGGCGTTCGCGCAGCCCGCGCAGGATCGAGATGGCGTCCTCCTCGGAGGGTTCCTCCACGAGCACCGGCTGGAACCGGCGCTCCAACGCGGCGTCCTTTTCGATGTGCCTGCGGTACTCGTCGATGGTCGTCGCGCCGATCATGTGCAGCTCGCCCCGGGCGAGCATCGGCTTGAGCATGTTGCCCGCGTCCATCGAGCCCTCGGCCGCCC
The DNA here is from genome assembly GCF_039528515.1 of Luedemannella flava. Lineage (NCBI taxonomy): Bacteria > Bacillati > Actinomycetota > Actinomycetes > Micromonosporales > Micromonosporaceae > Luedemannella > Luedemannella flava. The sequence goes on along the minus strand of NZ_BAAALT010000003.1, from coordinate 13,172 downwards.
CGGCGCCGACGACCGTGTGCAGCTCGTCCACGAACAGCAGGATCCGACCCTCGGCGGCGCGCACCTCGCCCAGTACCGCCTTGAGCCGTTCCTCGAACTCGCCCCGGTACTTGGCGCCGGCGACCAGCGAACCCATGTCCAGCGCGAAGACGATCTTGTCGCGTAGCCCCTCGGGCACGTCGCCGCGGGTGATCCGCTGGGCCAGCCCTTCGACGATCGCGGTCTTCCCGACGCCCGGATCCCCGATGAGGACCGGGTTGTTCTTCGTCTTGCGGGACAGGATCTGCACCACACGCCGGATCTCGCTGTCGCGCCCGATGACCGGGTCAAGTTTTCCGGCGGCCGCGTCGGTGACCAGATCCCGGCCGTACTTGGCCAGCGCCTCGTACGCGACCTCCGGCATCGCGGAGGTGACCCGCTGGTTGCCGCGGATCCCGGTCAACGCCTCCAGGAAACGTTGGCGGGTCAGCCCTTCGGCCTGCAGCAGCCGCCCGGCGGCCGTTGCGGAGCCCTCGTCGAGCAGAGCGATCACCAGGTGCTCGACCGACACGTACTCGTCCTTGAGCCGCTTCGCTTCCCGCTCGGCGGCGTCGAACAACCGGGCCAGGCGCTGGGTCACGTAGACCTGGCCGGGTGCGGCGCCCGGTCCGCTGACCCGGGGGCGGCGGTCCAGCTCGTCCTCCAGTCGCGCGCGCAACTTGTCGGGATCGGTGCCGGCCGCGTCGAGCAGCCGGGGCACCAGGCCCTCGGGCTGGTCGAGCAGCGCGAGCAACAGGTGTTCCCCGTCGACCTCGGTGTGCCCGTAGCGCAGCCCCTTCGTCTGCGCGTCGTGCAGGGCCTCCTGCGACTTCTGGGTCAGGCGGTTCAGGTCCATGACCGGCCTCCGGCGGGTCTCTGTGGCGCCGTGCGCAGCTCGCGTTCCAGCTCGGTGACGCGGTCGAGCAGGTCGAGGACGAGCCCGATGGCGGCGTAGTTGAGGGCGAACGCGCTGCGCAGTCGCTGGATGCGGGCCGCGACTACGAGCTGCGCCGGCGGGAACCAGAGCCGGCCGGCCCGGTCGCGCTGCGGGTCGAGCAGCCCGAGTACCACGAGGTGGCGGACCACGTCCGGATGGAGCCGGGTCGCGCGGGCGAACGACTCGACGTCGCGGCACCCGGGATCCGGGCCGCGGCCGGCGAGCGTGGACGACGGGACGAGGGGATAGCTCACCGCTGCCTCCTGGGGTCGAACGTGGACACCGCGGCGAGCTGCTCGAACAACCGCCGCTCGTCGTCGGACGGCGTGGCGGGCACCATGATCTTGGCTTCGGCGTACAGGTCCCCGGGCCTACCCCGGGGGTGCGGCAGGCCCCGTCCGCGCAGCCGCAGCCGCCGCCCGGACGACGTGCCGGCCGGTACCTTCACCTTGGTCTCGCCACCCGGGGTGTCGATCGCGACCGACGCGCCGAGCGCCGCCTCCCAGGGCGTCAGGGGCAGGTCGACGGTGATGTCCCTGCCGTCGACCCGGTAGCGCGGGTGCGGCGCCAGGCGGACGACGAGGTAGAGGTCGCCCGGGGCGGCGCCGTCGGTACCCCGTCCACCCTGGCCGGCGAGCCGGATCCGCTGGCCGTCGGCGACCCCGGCCGGAATCGTGACGGCGAGGTCGCGCCCGTCGAGCGAGACCCGCCGGCGCCCGCCCCGGTATGCCTCGTCGACCGTGAGAGTGAGCTCCGCCTCCTGGTCGGCTCCCGCAATCGGGCCCCAGCCACGCCGGCCACGGCCGCCGAAGAAGCCACCGAGCAGGTCATCGAGACCGATATCGTCGGCGGAACCCGCGTCGAACCAGACGTCCGGACCGGAGCCTGGGCCGCCACCGCGCCGCGCGCCGGCGCCGGGTCGGGCACCGGGGCCCGCCCGGCCGCGCGCGGCCCAGGCCTGCGGGTCGACGCCCGCAGCGACCTGGCGGAAGCCGGGGCCGAACTGGTCGTACCGCTGGCGGGCGTCCGGGTCGGACAGCACGTCGTACGCCTCGGAGATCTCCTTGAACCGCTCTTCGGCGGCCGGCTCCTTGTTCATGTCCGGGTGGTACTGCCGCGCCAGCTTCCGGTAGGCCCGCTGGATCTCATCCCGGCTGGCGCTTCTCGCCACTCCCAGGGCTTCGTAGAAGTCGCGCCGGGCCGCCATCAGTCGCCCTTCGCCACGACCACGGCCGCCGGACGCAACAGGTGCTCGCCGGCCCCGTACCCCGGCCGTACCACCTGCACGACGGTGCCGGGCGACGTGTCCGGGACGGAGACGGCGGCCACCGCCTCGTGCCCGGCCGGGTCGAACCGCTCCCCCACGTCGGAACGCTGGGGGAACCCGAGCCGGGCCAGGATGTCGAGAGCCTGCTCCCGGACCGCCCGGACGCCTTCCACGATCGCGGACGGGTCGTCGGCCGCGTGCTCCAGGGCGAGATCGAGGTTGTCGACGACCGGCAGCCAGAGCCCCGCCACCCGGGCCCGCTCGGCGTCACGCTGGGTCGCCGACTCGCGGGCGACCCGCTTGCGCAGGTTGTCGAAGTCGGCGAGCGCGCGCCGCCACCGGTCCTCCAGCTCAGCGACGCGGGCCCGCAGCTCGCTGGCCTCGGCCGACTCCACGGTCGGCGGGTCGGTCGCCTGCTCGTCGGTCATCCCCCTCACCCCGCGCTGAACTCGGCATCGATGACGTCGTCGTCCTGAGCACCACCGGACTGGCCGCCCGGCTGGCCATCGGACGGCTCCCGGCGCGGCGGCGGGACGCCCGCCGCACCCAGGCTCTGGTAGACCTGCCGCAGCTCGCCGGTCAGCGACCGCAGGCGCTCCAGCGGCGCCTCCTCCTTGATGGCCTGGCGGGCGTCGGCGACGAGGGTCTCGGCCCGGGCCTTCTCGTGGACCGGCACCGCGTCACCCAGCTCGCCCAGCCGGTGCTCCACCTGGTAGGCGGCCGCGTCGAGCTCGTTGCGGGCGTCGATGAGCTGGCGCAGGCGGGTGTCGGCGTCCCGGTTCCGTTCCGCGTCGGCGACCATGCGCTCGATCTCGGAGGTGTCCAGGTTCGTCGTCTCGCTGATCGTGATGCGCTGCTCCGCGCCGGTGTCGGAGTCCCGGGCGGTGACGTTCAGGATGCCGTTGGTGTCGATGTCGAAGGTGACCTCGATCTGCGGTACCCCGCGCGGAGCCGGCCGGATGTTCTCCAGCCGGAACCGGCCCAGTACCCGGTTGTCGGCGGCCCGCTCGCGCTCGCCCTGCAGCACCACGATGTCGACGGCCGGCTGGTTGTCCTCGGCGGTGCTGAACACCTCGGTCCGGCGGGCCGGGATCGTCGTGTTGCGCTCGATGACCTTCGTCATCAGGCCGCCCATCGTCTCCACGCCCAGCGACAACGGGGTGACGTCCAGCAGCAGTACGTCCTTGACCTCGCCCTTGATGACCCCGGCCTGGATGGCGGCGCCGAGCGCGACCACCTCGTCCGGGTTGACCGTCATGTTCGGGTCCTTGCCGCCGGTCAGGCGGCGCACCAGCTGCTGCACGGCCGGGATCCGGGTCGACCCGCCGACCAGGATCACCTCGTCGATGTCGTTCGCGGTGACCTTCGCGTCGGTCATGGCCCGCTCGACCGGGCCGAGGCAGCGCTCGATCAGGTCCCGGGTGAGATCCTCGAACCTGGCCCGGGTCAGCGTCATGTTCAGGTGCTTGGGCCCGTTCGCGTCGGCCGTGATGAACGGCAGGTTCACGGTGGTCTGGCTGACCGAGGACAGCTCCACCTTCGCCCGCTCCGCCGCCTCGAACAACCGCTGCAACGCCTGCGGGTCGCGGCGCAGGTCGATACCGTCGGAGCGCTGGAACTCGTCGGCCAGGTGGTCGACGACGCGCCGGTCGAGGTCGTCCCCGCCCAGATGGGTGTCGCCGGCCGTCGCCCGCACCTCCACCACGCCGTCCCCGACGTCGAGGAGGCTCACGTCGAACGTCCCGCCGCCGAGGTCGAACACCAGAACCGTCTCGTGCTGGCGCTTGTCCAGCCCGTAGGCCAGGGCCGCCGCGGTCGGCTCATTGATGATCCGCAGCACGTCCAGCCCGGCGATGCGACCGGCGTCCTTGGTCGCCTGCCGCTGCGCGTCGTTGAAGTACGCCGGCACCGTGATGACCGCCTCGGTCACCTTCTCGCCCAGGTACTTCGAGGCATCCTCCACCAGCTTGCGCAGTACCAGCGCGGAGACCTCCTCCGGCGCGTAGAGCCTGTCGCGCACCTTGAACCGCACGGCACCGTCCGGCCCCGACACCACGTCGAAGGTGACCGCGTTGAGCTCACTGGCCACCTCGTCGTACCGCCGGCCGATAAAACGTTTCGCCGAGTAGATCGTCCCCTTCGGATTCAGGATCGACTGCCGGCGGGCGAGCTGGCCGACCAGCCGCTCCCCCGCCTCGGTGAACGCCACCACCGACGGCGTCGTCCTGGACCCTTCCGCGTTCGGGATGACCGCGGCCTGACCGCCCTCCATGGTGGCGATCACCGAATTCGTCGTGCCAAGGTCGATACCCACTGCCTTCGGCATGGTCATGCCCTCCACGTCAGGGTTTGAGGACGACCTTCTCGCAGTTGTCCTGCTTGTTCTTGAAGATGTCGAAGCCGTGTGCGGCCTCGTCGAGCGGCAGGGTGTGGGTGATGATCCGGGTCGGATCGATCTCGCCGCGCTCGATGCGCTGCAGCAGCGGCTTCATGTAGCGCTGCACGTGGCACTGGCCGGTACGCAGGGTCAGCGACCGGTTCATCCACGCGCCGGCGGGGAACTTGTCGATGAAACCGCCGTACACGCCGATCACGGAGACCACGCCGCCGCTGCGGCACGACAGGATCGCCTGGCGCAGCGCGTGCGGGCGGTCGGTCTCCGACCGGATGGCCTGCTTGACCCGGTCGTACGCGTGGATATGCGCGCTGCCGTGGGTGGCCTCCATACCGACCGCGTCGATGCACTTGTCCGGTCCCCGCCCACCGGTCAGTTCCAGCAGCCGGGACCGCACGTCGACCTCCTCGAAGTTCACCGGCGTGTGGCCGGCGCGTTCGGCCATCTGCAGCCGGTACGGCTCCTTGTCGATGGCGATGACCTTGGCTGCGCCGAGCACGCGGGCGCTGTCCATGGCGAACTGGCCGACCGGGCCGGCGCCCCACACCGCCACCACGTCGGACGGCTGGATGTCGCACATCTCCGCGCCCATGTAGCCGGTGGGCAGGATGTCGGACAGGAACAGCACCTGCTCGTCGGTCAGCTCCGACTCGATCTTCAACGGGCCGACATCGGCGAACGGCACCCGCGCGTACTGTGCCTGACCGCCGGCGAAGCCCCCGGTCAGATGCGAATAGCCGAAGATCCCGGCGAGCGGGTGGCCGAACATCTTCTCCGCGATCCCGGCGTTGGGATTGGAGTTCTCGCAGCAGGAGTACAACTCGGCGGCGCAGGCGGCGCACGCGCCGCACGCGATCGGGAACGGCACGACGACCCGGTCGCCGACCCGCAGCTTTTCCGCGGGTACCCCCGCGCCGACCTCGATCACCTCGCCCATGAACTCGTGGCCCATGACGTCGCCGTCCTGCATCGTGGGCACATACCCGTTGACCAGGTGCAGATCCGAGCCGCAGATCGCGGTTGAGGTGATCCGGACAATGGCGTCGCGGCTGTTGAGGATCTTCGGGTCCGGCACGTCACGGACCTCGACCTTGTTGCGGCCCGCCCAGGTGTTCGCCCTCACCGGTCCGATCCCTTCGCGCGTTCGGCGTCCGACAGCGGCTGCGCGGGACGCTGAGGGAACTCCTCGCGGGCCCGCTTGCCCCACGGGGCGCCGTCGGAACGGACCACCTCGCCGGTCTCCAGCACCTGCTTGAGCCGGCGCAGGTCGTCGTCGACCTGCTGGTGCGGTTCCTCGCCGAAGTACTTGGCAACCGCCTTGCCCACCGTGCCGCCCGGAATGTCGTACACCAGGACGACGCGCACCTCGGTGCTCACACCGTCCGGCGCGGGCACGAACCGGACCGTGCCGGCGTTCGGCACGTCCGCGTCATCAGTCGACCGCCATCCGATCTTCTCGCCCGGCACCTCGTCGACGATCTCCGCGTCCCACTCGACGTTCTTTCCGAACGGGGCACTGGCGACCCAGTGGCTCGTCCGGTCACCGGTGACGCGGACCTTCTCGAGATGCGCCATGAACGCCGGCAGGTTCTCCAGATCGCGCCAGAACGCGTAGACCTCCGGTACGGGTTTGCGGATGGTTGTCGTGGCCGTCAGTTCCATGGGTCCTCCTCGGTGCCTGCCCCACGCCGCAGAGCCGATCTTTCTCGCCAAGGTGACGCCCCAGCGGCGCTGCCAGCTGTGCCACGCCCGGACCGAGACCCATCCAGCCAAGCCTCCGCCCTCGCCGCTGTCTCTCGTCCGGCCTGACCTGACTGCTCTCGAGCTGCCGGTCGAGTAACGGGTGGCCTCCGTATCAGATCGATTCCAGTCCACGGCGACCCGGGAGTGCCGCTGACCCAAGCCGGTTACCCACCGGGAACCCACCTAACCGCACCAACGACCGCAACATGGAGACTGCACCGCCGGACCCGGGACGATCGCGCGTGGGCACTCATCGGGCGGAGGTGCAGCCGTTGGGCCGACCCGGCCGCCTGGTGATGATCCTTGCTTCGATCCTGCTGTTCACGGTCGGCGCGAACATGTTCACGCCGTGAGGACCGATACCGAAGCCCGCGCAAGCAGCGCAACGGCACTCCACCTGAACCACCCGATGGTGATCGTCGCAGTGTCAGTCGGCGGTCGCCGGGGTGGACGCGCGGACCACGAGTTCGGCGGCGATCCGCACACGGGCGGGCGTGCGGCTCTCGCGTGGCTGCGCCACCAGCGCGACGGTGCGGGTCGCGTCGGTCGGCGTCTGCGGCTCGGACGTGCACTACTTCGAGCACGGCTGGATCGGGACGCACGTGGCCATCGTCGACGTCAACGACGACCGGCTGCGCCTGGCCACCGAACTGGGCATCGACCAGGCGATCGACGCGCGTACGCGGCCGGACCTGGCCGCCGTCGAGCCGGACCTACTCCTGGAGTGCACCGGCGCCGAGGCGGTGGTCCGGTCGGCGATCGCGGCGCTGCGACCGGCCGGGACGGCGATGCTCGTCGGCATGGGCGCGCACGCCGACGCCCCGCTACCGGTGGCCGCGATCCAGGCCCGGGAGCTGACCGTCACGTACGTTCCGCACCTCATGCGGCCCGACGAGGGGCCCGAGCCGCCGATCTTCGACCGGTTCCGCCAGCTCATCAGCCCGGTCGCGCCGACCCGGCTGGCGCGGGCGGGCTTCTACGCCGCGGCCCCGGCCTGGCGCTGGCCGTCGCCACCGGCGACCAGCGCCTGTACGTGAAGGTGCTGCACACGATCGGCGTCGTCCCACCCTCGACGACGTAACCCGGCCAACACCTTCTCATTGCAAGCTCTCAATCTACGGCAACACGGGCGCGAAGACCCATCGCAGAATCCAGGGCACGGACCACAAGGTCCGCGCCCTGAGCCGTTTACGGGTCCGGCTGCTTCTTGACGCCCCGCGAGCGCTCTGCATACGATCGCCCGGGAATTGAAACGGTTCATGGCCTACGCCACCACCACCCGAGGACGGAACGCTCATGACCATCCCCGACGCCGTCGCGGAGCTGTTGGATCGATCCAACCGGCTCGGCGCCGACCGGCGCAACACCAACTACGCCGGGGGCAACACCTCCGCGAAGGGCACGGCGACCGACCCGGTCACCGGCGAGCCGACCGAGCTGGTGTGGGTCAAGGGCTCCGGCGGCGACCTCGGCACCCTGACCGAGGCCGGCCTCGCGGTGCTCCGCCTGGACCGGCTGCGGGACCTGGCCGGCGTCTACCCCGGCGAGGACCGGGAGGACGAGATGGTGGCGGCGTTCGACTACTGCCTGCACGGGCGTGGCGGGGCGGCGCCGTCGATCGACACCGCGATGCACGGGCTCGTCGACGCCCCGCACGTCGACCACCTGCACCCCGACTCCGGCATCGCGCTGGCCACGGCGGCCGACGGCGAGGAGCTGACCCGCCGGTGCTTCGGCGACCGCGTGGTGTGGGTCCCGTGGCGGCGCCCGGGCTTCCAGCTCGGCCTGGACATCGCGGCGATCCAAGCGGCGAACCCGCAGGCGGTCGGCGCCATCCTCGGCGGGCACGGGATCACGGCATGGGGCGCGACGAGCGCCGAGTGCGAGGCGAACTCGCTCGACATCATCCGTACCGCGGAAAGGTTTTTGATCGAGACCGGGTCGGCGGAGCCGTTCGGGCCGGTGGTCGCGGGCTTCGAGGCGCTGCCGGAGGAGGCGCGCCGGGCGCGGGCGGCCGAACTCGCTCCGCTGCTGCGCGGGCTGGCATCGGCCGACCGGCCGCAGGTCGGGCACTTCACCGACGCCGACGTCGTGCTGGACTTCCTCGCCCGCGCCGAGCACCCCCGGCTGGCCGCGCTGGGCACCTCGTGCCCCGACCACTTCCTGCGCACGAAGGTCCGCCCGATGGTGCTGGACCTGCCGGCGACCGCGTCCCGCGAAGACGTGACCGCGCGCCTGAAGGAGCTGCACGAGCAGTACCGGGCCGACTACGCGGCGTACTACGAGCGGCACGCCACCCCGGACAGCCCGCCGATGCGCGGCGCCGACCCCGCGATCATCCTCGTCCCGGGCGTGGGCATGTTCAGCTACGGCGCGAACAAGCAGACCGCCCGCGTCGCCGGCGAGTTCTACGTCAACGCCATCAACGTCATGCGTGGCGCCGAGGCGGTGTCGACCTACGCCCCGATCGACGAGTCCGAGAAATTCCGCATCGAGTACTGGGCGCTGGAGGAGGCCAAGCTGCGGCGCATGCCGAAGCCGAAGCCGCTCGCGACCCGGGTCGCGCTGGTCACGGGCGGCGGGTCGGGCATCGGCCGGGCCATCGCGCACCGACTGGCCGCCGTGGGCGCCTGCGTGGTCGTGGCCGATCGGGACGCGGGGGCCGCGGAGAAGGTCGCCGCCGAGCTGGGCGGCTCCGACGTCGCGGTCGCCGTCGCGGTGGACGTGACCGACGCGGCGCAGGTCGCGGCCGCCGTCGCGGCGGCGTCGCTGGCGTTCGGCGGCGTCGACCTGGTCGTCAACAACGCCGGCCTGTCCATCTCCAAGCCACTGCTGGAGACCACCGAGCAGGACTGGGACCTGCAGCACGACGTCATGGCCAAGGGTTCGTTCCTGGTCTCGCGCGAGAGCGCCCGCGCCATGGTCGCGCAGGGCATGGGCGGCGACATCGTCTACATCTCCAGCAAGAACTCCGTCTTCGCCGGCCCCAACAACGTCGCGTACGGCGCGACGAAGGCCGACCAGGCCCACCAGGTCCGGCTGCTCGCCGCCGAACTGGGCGCGCACGGCATCCGCGTGAACGGGGTCAACCCGGACGGCGTGGTCCGCGGTTCGGGAATCTTCGCCGGCGGCTGGGGCGCCCAGCGCGCCGCGGTCTACGGCGTCCCCGAGAAGGAGCTGGGCGCGTACTACGCCCAGCGCACCATCCTCAAGCGCGAGGTGCTGCCCGAGCACGTCGCCAACGCCGTGTACGCGCTGACCGCCGGCGACCTGTCGCACACCACCGGCCTGCACATCCCGGTCGACGCGGGCGTGGCGGCCGCGTTCCTGCGATGAGCGCCTACGTCGCGGTCGACCTCGGCGCGTCCAGCGGCCGGGTGATCGTCGGCGCGGTGGACGGGAACCGGGTCGAGCTGACCGAGGTGCACCGGTTCGCCAACGAGCCGGTCGAGCTGCCCGACGGGCTGCACTGGGACGTGCTCGGCCTGTACAAGGAGGTGCTGGCCGGGCTGCGCGCCGCGGAGCCGCACCGGCCCCGGTCGGCCGGCATCGACTCGTGGGCCGTCGACTACGGCCTGCTCGACGCCGGCGGCGCGCTGCTGGGGCTGCCGTACCACTACCGCGACCGGCGCACCGGGGACCGCGTCGACCCGCTCGACCCGGCCGAGATGTACCGCCGCACCGGCCTCGCCCAGCAGCCGTTCAACACGCTCTACCAGCTGCGCGCCGACGATCCCGCCCGGCTCGCGGCGGCCGGCGGCATGCTCATGCTGCCGGACCTCTTCGCGTACTGGCTGACCGGCGAGCGGGGCGCGGAGCGCACCAACGCGTCCACGACGCAGCTGTACAACGCGATCGCCCGGGACTGGGACGACAAGCTGATCGCCGCCGCCGGCCTGCCCCGGCACCTGTTCGCGCGGCTGCGCGACCCGGGCACGGTGATCGGCCCGCTGCGCGCCGCGACCGGCCTGGACGGCACGCTCGTGGCAGTCGGGTCGCACGACACGGCCTCCGCCGTGGCGGCGGTGCCGGCAACGGGCGACCGGTTCGCCTACATCTCGTGTGGCACCTGGTCGCTCGTCGGCGTGGAGCTCCCGTCGCCCGTGCTGACTGAAGCCTCGCGGGCGGCCGGGTTCACGAACGAGGCCGGGCTGGACGGCACGATCCGCTACCTGCGCAACGTCATGGGACTGTGGCTGCTGCAGGAGTGCCAGCGCGCCTGGCGGGCCGTCGGTCTGTCGGCCGAGACGGCCGACCTGGTCGCCGCCGCGTACACCGCGCCGCCGTTCGTGAGCGTCGTCAACCCGGACGACCCGACCTTCCTGCCGGCCGGCGACATGCCGGCACGCATCGACGCGTACTGCCGGCGCACCGACCAGCCCGTGCCGGCCTCGCCCGCGGCGTACGCCCGGTGTGTGTTCGACAGCCTGGCCGTCGCCCACCGGGCCGCGGTGCGCGGGGCGGCGGAGCTGTCCGGGCGCGACGTCGACCAGGTGCACATCGTGGGCGGCGGGTCGCGCAACGACCTGTTGTGCCAGCTCACCGCCGACGCGTGCGGCCTGCCCGTGGTCGCCGGGCCAGTGGAGGCGACGGCGCTCGGTAATGTGCTCGTGCAGGCGGGCGCGGACGGCGGCCCGCGCGACCTGGCGAGCCTGCGGGCCGTGGTCCGGGCGTCGCAGCCGACCCGCCGGTTCGAACCGGACCGGGCGGCGGCCAAGGCCTGGGACGCGGCCGCGGCGCGGATCGGAGTGAGGTGAGGCGATGCGGGTCGCGCTGTTCGTCACCTGCCTGAACGACACGCTGTTCCCGGAGGCCGGCAAGGCCACGGTGACGGTGCTGGAGCGTCTCGGTGTCGAGGTGGACTTCCCGGCGGCGCAGACCTGCTGCGGCCAGATGCACTTCAACTCGGGGTACCGCCGCGAGTGCGTCCCCCTGGCGCGCGGCTTCGCCGAAACCTTTGCCGGGTACGAGGCGGTGGTCACGCCGTCGGCGTCGTGCGCCTCGATGGTGCGCCACTTCCACCAGGTCGTCGATCCGGCGGTCGCCACCCCGCCGACCTATGAGTTCACCGAGTTCCTCGTCGACGTGCTCGGCGTGACGGACGTGGGCGCGGTGTTCCCCCACCGGGTGGCGCTGCACGAGACCTGCCACTCGCTGCGCCTGCTGAAGGTCGGCGACCGGCCCCACCGGCTGCTGCGCGCTGTCGACGGGCTGACCCTGGTCGACCTGGCCAGCCCACGGGAGTGCTGCGGCTTCGGCGGTACGTTCAGCGTGAAGAACCCGGAGACGTCCGTCGCCATGGGCGAGGACAAGGTCGCCGACGTGGCCAGCAGCGGCGCCGACGTGCTGACCAGCACCGACACGTCCTGCCTCATGCACATCGGTGGCCTGATGTCGCGTTCTGCCTCGCCGGTGAGGACCATGCACCTCGCTGAGATCCTGGCCTCGACATGAGCGAGCGTCAGCGAGCGAATCATCAGCTCAGGTCTGACTCATGCCGGCGCCGGAGCGCAGCGGAGGTGACGGCATGAGCACGCCGACGTTTCTCGGCATGCCGCCGTTCCCGGAGGCGGCCCGGGTGGCATTGCGGGACGCCCAGCTGCGGGCGAACCTGGACCGCGCCACGACGACGATCCGGGACCGGCGCCTGCGTGCCATCGCCGAGATGCCCGACTGGGAGGCGTTGCGCGAGGCCGGTGCGGCCATCAAGGACGACGTCCTGGCCCGGCTGCCCGAGCTGCTCACCCACCTCGAACAGAAGGTCACGGAGGCCGGCGGGGTGGTCCACTGGGCCCGCGACGCCGCCGAGGCCAACGCGATCGTCACGCGGATCGCCAAGCAGCACGAGGTCGACGAGATCGTCAAGGTCAAGTCGATGGCGACCCAGGAGATCGAGCTCAACGCCGCCCTCGAGCGCGAGGGCATCGACGTCTGGGAGACCGACCTCGCCGAGCTGATCGTCCAGCTCGGCCACGACCTGCCGTCGCACATCCTCGTGCCGGCCATCCACCGCAACCGCGCCGAGATCCGCGACATCTTCGTCCGCGAGATGGGCGCGGTCGGCCGCCCCGCGCCCGAGGGCATCGGCGACGCGCCGGCCGAGCTGGCCGAGGCCGCCCGGCTGCACCTGCGGGAGAAGTTCCTGCGTGCCCGTATGGCCGTCTCCGGCGGCAACTTCGCCATCGCCGAGACCGGCTCGATTGTGGTGTTGGAGTCCGAGGGCAACGGCCGCATGTGCCTGACCCTGCCCGAGGTGCTCGTCACCGTCCTGGGCATCGAGAAGCTCCTGCCGACGTGGCGGGACCTGGAGGTCTTCCTCCAACTGCTGCCGCGCTCCTCCACGGCCGAGCGGATGAACCCGTACACGTCCGTGTGGACCGGCGTGACGCCCGGCGACGGCCCGCGGGAGTTCCACCTCATCCTGCTCGACAACGGCCGCACCGACACGCTCGTCGACCCGGTCGGCCGCCAGGCGCTGCGCTGCATCCGCTGCTCCGCGTGCCTGAACGTGTGCCCCGTCTACGAACGCACGGGCGGCAAGGCCTACGGCTCGGCATACCCGGGCCCGATCGGCGCGATCCTCACCCCGCAGCTGCGCGGCATCAACCGCCACCCGGTCGACGAGCAGACCGCGTCCCTGCCGTTCGCGTCGAGCCTGTGTGGCGCCTGCTTCGAGGCGTGCCCGGTCCGCATCGACATCCCGGAGGTGCTGGTCCACCTGCGCGCCAAGGTCGTCGAAGGGCAGCGCGGCCACCGCGGCGAACGCGCCGTCATGGCCGTCGCCGCCGCCACGTTCGCCTCGGCGGGCCGCC